>JAFLBG010000017.1 GCA_017303975.1 Bacteroidota bacterium | reverse complement strand
AGCCGGAGGCGAATTGTCGAATAGTTTAAGGGATTTAAAATCATTTACTGCCAAACAATTAATGAAATCTATAGATGAAAATCCTCAAGAAAGTAGAAAAGAATGGATGTTAAACACATTTGAGCATTATGGAAAAATAAGTGCACAAGAGCAGAAAATGCAATTTTGGAAACACGATAATCATCCATTTTATTTATATAGCAACAAGTTGATTCAGCAAAAAATTGATTATATTCATTATAACCCAGTTGAGGCAGGGTTTGTTAATCAACCGCATGAATGGAGACTTAGCAGCGCAAACGAAAATAGCCCAATACCTTTAGATGAAAGATAATAAGCAGAGCTTATGGAGATATACAAAGACACTAAGCCCAATCGCACGAATGCAAGGCTTCAGCTTAGCGCCTACGGGGGAACATAAAGGAGCAATAAATGCGGGTTCAAACGCTGCCAAAGAGTATGGAGAAAAAAATAAAGCAAAAAACAATGATGAATAGATTAATTATAATATTTCATTTGTTGATTACACAGGGTTTTTTACATGCCCAAAAAACCAAAACACATATATTTAGCAATGAAATATCTTATTATAAAAAGCTTGATCCTGTTCTATTTAATACGGTAGACTCAATTTTAAAAACATATAAGGAAGTTAATACAAATGACACCTCTTATCCTATAAGAATCAACAATGTAATAAGTTCAGTTCAACCAAAAACTATTGGGAAATATCCTGATGATTATTTTAATTCAGGAATATTTTTATTTGCAATTAATAGCTCACACAGTACTGATTATATCTTAATAAGGGATCAGAACAAAGAAATTCGTTTTATAGCATACTTTGATTTTTCAAATTTAATTCAAGCATATTTAGAATATATAAAAATGAATAGCTCCCTAACTAAAACGGAGAAATTAAAATACTTTGATTGCATAAAGGAATATTTGGAATTGTATGGAGAGGATAAATCTGGGTTTTGAAAATATAATCCCCCTAGTAGGCGCTAAGCTGAAGCTTGGCATTTGTGCGATTGGGCTTAGTGTCTTTATAATATATCTCCATAAGCTCTGCTTATTTATTGTCCATCTATAGGTATTGAGCTATTTTCGTTTTTACTGTAAAGTCTACATTCATTCGGCTGATTTATCAGCCTTTAATGGAATTGTAAAAGCATAAAAGCAGGTGCAACTTACAATATTTGCTTCACACTTAGCACTATTACACAGACATGGCTTCAGCTTAAAGCTTACTGTGCGTAATGGCTTAGTAAGGTTTTTAGGTAAGTTTGTATCCAATTTTAGGTCTTTCCTGTTTATTCTCTTTCTTTTCCAATAGTTTATCTAAATACTGAAAAACCAGTTCAATGTTTTTGCTCTGATTGCCTAGTTTTTGCTTTATTTGTTCTATTTCTAGTCGTATTTCTGTGCTATCAATAAGCATTTGTTTAAGGCGTGTAAATATTCTAATAATTTGAATGTTTACTAAAATAGCTTTTTCGCTTTTCAAAATACTTGATAACATTGCTACACCTTGCTCTGTGAAGCAGTAAGGTTTGTGACGCAAACCCATTTTGTCAGAATTGGAGGTCACAAATTGTGATCTCCAATTCTCAAATTCAGTAATGCTCATTTCAAACATAAAATCAGCTGGGAAACGTTGCATATTTCTATTTACAGCTTGTTTTAAGGTTCGCGTCTCAACTCCATAAAGTATTGCCAAATCCCTATCTATCATTACCTTTTGTCTTCTAATAAAATATATCTGATTAATTATACTACTATCTGATATCATTACTGGTTCTTCTTTGTTTTCCATTGTACTATATGTTTTGTGTTTACTCCTATTGCTATTCTTTTAAAAAACATAAGCAGCCAGACAAAGTAATTTTTGTCTAGCTGCTTATACAAATCAGGGCTTACAACCAACTATTGTTTCTTAGCGCCTAATACCAGAAGCTCGTTTACTACTATTTCGGTATAGTTGCGCTTTATGCCTTCTTTATCGGTGTACGATTTATTTACCAACTTGCCTTCTATGGCTATTTCTGTGCCTTTGTTCACATATTTCTGAATAATATCGGCTGTTTTTCCCCACGCAATTAAGTTGTGCCAGTAGGTTTCTGTTACTTTTTCGCCCTTGTTATTTTTATATATCTCGTTAGTAGCAATACTCATTTTAGCTAATTTTTTGCCATTGTCTAACATTTTTACTTCCGGGTTCATACCTAAGTTTCCAATTAATTGTACTGAGTTTCTTAATGTGTTCATTTTTCTAGATTTTAAATTGTTATTACTTGTTTTAGTTTTCATCGTTTTTTTTGTGAAGCGCTTCAAACGATTGACGATGCAAAATTGCGACAAGGCGCAAAGGTTATTCGGTTTTTAAGTATTTACATACGAATGTAAGAGTTTGTAGTCGTTTGTTATCGGATAATTTGTATCTTTACTTTAAATCTAACAGCATGGAAAAGAAATGTTTAGAGTGCAAAGAGGTTATAAAAGGACGTATAGATAAAAAATTCTGTTCCGACCTTTGTCGAAACAGTTTTAATAACCGTTTAAATAGCGATTCGGTAAATTATGTGCGAAATGTAAATAATATTTTACGAAAAAATAGACGAATACTAGAAGAGTTAGTTCCCGAAGAAACCGCAAAAACATCTAAAGCAAAACTATCGGATAAAGGTTTTAATTTTGCGTATTTTACAAGTACTTACACAACAAAAAAAGGCGATACGTATTATTATTGTTATGATTATGGTTATTTACCTTTAGAAAATAATTTTTATTTTCTTGTTAAAAAGCGTGATTTGCAATAGTAATTGCTGCGGAAATTATGGAAACCTTTAGCGAAAAATATATTGTTTTAATTTCTACCCCCATTTATGCTATTTTAATTGGGCTTGAGATTATACTTAGCAACATTCATCACAAAAAGTTTTACTCTACCAAAGGTGTTTTAGCCAATGTCTATTTGTCGGCTTTAAATATGGGGTTAGATATAATAATGCGTGGAGTTTGTTTAGTAATACTTGATTTTTTTTACACCTTTCACTTTGTTGAAATTACTTCCACGTTTTGGTATTGGCTAGTTTTATTTATTACAGAAGATTTTTTGTATTACCTATTGCATTACGTAGATCACTATTGTAGGCTCTTTTGGGCTGTGCATGTTACTCACCACTCTTCCGAAGAGTTTAATTTAACAGTAGGTTTTCGGTCGTCTGTATTTCAGCCAATGTATCGGTTTGTGTATTTTATTCCGCTGTCGTTACTAGGTTTTAAAGGTATAGATATAATGTTGATGTATGCGAGTACTCAAATTTATGGCATTTTAATTCATACACAGTTTGTTGGAAAATTGGGCTTTTTAGAATGGTTTATGGCTACACCATCGCATCATCGTGTGCACCATGGGATTAACGTAAAATATTTAGATAAAAACATGGGCATGGTTTTTATTATTTGGGATAAATTATTTGGTACTTTTCAACGTGAGGAAGAAACTGTAAAATATGGGCTTACGGAAAATATCAACACCAACCATCCGTTGCAACTCGTTTTCCATGAATGGAAGAATATTTGGCAAGACATGAAAAAAACACCATCGCTTAAACATAAGCTTCTGTATGTTTTTGGCCCTCCCGGATGGAGCCACGATGGCAGCAAAAAAACATCTAAACAGCTAAGAGCTGAACTAGAAGCCCAGAAAGGACTAAATAGTTGAAAAAGAGATTCCTCTTGTTGGCACAGTTCTTAAAAAGAAAAAAAAGGTATTTAGTTTTTATCTTTTGTCTACTTTTTGTTCTGTACTGGTTTAGCCTACCCAAACATTTATTTACAGCAGATTATTCTACCGTTATGGTAGATGAGAATCATGAATTACTTTCGGCTCAAATAGCTCAGGATGGGCAGTGGCGGTTTCCCATTAATTATGATATTCCATCTAAGTTTGAAAAATGTATTTTGGCGTTTGAAGACAATTATTTTTACAAGCATCCCGGCATAAATCCTATATCCTTATCTCGAGCTTTAGTACAGAATATTAAAAGAAATAAAATTGTAAGTGGAGGAAGTACTATTACAATGCAGGTTATACGTCTTTCTAGAAAAAATAGAAATCGAACTTTTGTTGAAAAGTGTATCGAATTCTCATTGGCAACTCGTTTAGAATTATCGTATTCAAAAAAAGAGATTTTAGCATTGTATTGTGCTCATGCGCCATTTGGAGGCAATACCGTTGGTTTGTCTGCTGCTGCATGGCGCTATTTTGGTCGCAAACCCGAACAGCTATCTTGGGGCGAAGCAGCTACACTAGCTGTATTGCCTAACAGTCCGGCTCTTATCTATCCTGGTAAAAATCAAAAAAAATTACTGGTTAAAAGAAATAGATTACTCAAAAAGTTGCAAGCTCTTTCTATCATTGATGCTGAAACTGCCAACTTGGCTATGCAAGAACCCTTGCCAACGGCAGCTTTTAGAATGCCCAATACAACACAGCATCTTTTAAATAGAGCTATTAATGATGGATTAAAAGGTACGTATATACATGCTACCATTGATGCTCAGTTGCAGAAAAATGTACAAGCCATCGTTGAGCAACATCATTCCGTTTTAAAAGGGAACCAAATTAATAATGCAGCTGCTATCGTTCTGAATACTTCTACCGGCAATGTATTGGCGTATGTTGGAAATGTAAAATTGAATAGCGAAACCAAGTATGGAAATGATGTGGATATAATTTCCTCGCCAAGAAGTACCGGCAGTATTTTAAAGCCTTTTTTATTGGCTTCTTGCTTGAGCGATGGTCAATTGCTTGTAAACTCACTAATTCCGGATGTGCCAACACAAATAGGTTCATACTCTCCTAAAAATTTTACGTTGGACTACGAAGGTGCTGTGCCTGCAAAGCTTGCATTGGCGAGGTCGTTGAATGTGCCTGCTGTTAAACTATTACAAACTTACGGTGTAGATAGGTTTTCTATTATGCTCCGAAAACTTGGTATGACAACACTTACTAAGCCATCCTCGCATTACGGATTGTCATTAATATTAGGCGGTGCAGAAGCCAATTTGTGGGATGTGGTAGGTATGTATTCAAGTATGGGTAGAATTGTATCTAATTATGCAGCCTACGGAGGTAAGTATTCTGCTGCCGATATTCATCCCCCAACATATATAAACAAGCCAAAGCAAGAGCAAAGTACAAGCGAGAACTATTTATTGGATGCAGCATCTATTAAATTAACTTTTGATGCAATGGTAGAAGCCTACAGGCCCGAGCAAGAATTAAATTGGCAACTGTATGGTGCTCCACAAAAAGTAGCATGGAAAACTGGTACCAGTTATGGATTTAGGGATGGGTGGTGTGTGGGAGTAACCCCTACTTATGTTATTGGTGTGTGGGTTGGAAATGCAAGTGGAGAGGGCAGAGCAGGGCTTACCGGAATTTTGACTGCTGCACCAATTATGTTTGATATCTTAAAAAAACTTCCACCAACTAATTGGTTCGAAAAGCCTCACGATGCTTATACGGAAGCCATTGTTTGCAAGCAAAGTGGATATTTGGCATCTCAAGTATGTAATGAAATAGATACAATAAAAATTCAACGGAAGGGCATTGCATCAAAAGTTTGTCCATATCATATTACAGTGCATTTAGACAAAACAGAAAAATGGCAAGTTACAAACGAATGCGAGCCTGTAGAGAATATGGTTTCAAAACCATGGTTTGTGCTCCCTCCAAGTCTTGAATATTTTTATAAGTTGAAGCACCCAACTTATTCTACACTCCCTAATTTTCGACCCGATTGTAAAACGAATGCGGAAGTTCCTATGGAATTGGTATACCCAAAGCAAGCTTCTAAAATATTTATTCCAATAGATTTGAAAGGAGAAAAAGGGAAAGTTGTTTTTGAAGTAGCGCACAGAAACAACAAAGCAAAAATATTTTGGCATATAGATGAGCAATATATTGCTAGCACATCAGTTATACATCAAATAGCTATTAATCCCACTATTGGAGAACATGAGCTTACCATTCTTGATGACAATGGATTTTCGTTGTCTCATAAATTTGAAATAATTGGAAAACAATAATACTTTTTTATATATTAGAAAGGTAAAACCAGATATTATGATTTATCGTTTTAGAGTTGTATTCGAAGATTATGAAGATGTTGTGAGAGAGATTGATATTAAATCAAGCCAAACATTTAAAGACTTGCACACTTCTATTCAAGAGTCTGTTGGTTTTGATAATAAACACAATGCATCCTTTTTTCAAAGTACCGACTTGTGGAAGAAAGGAACCGAAGTTATTTTAACTGCAGAGAAGGAAGCTGATAAATCGAAAAAATTAATGAGTACCACCAAATTGGCCTCTCTAATTGACGATCCACATCAAAAATTTATTTACCTATACGATTTTAGTTTCGGTTGGACTTTTTATATCGAGTTGCTTAAAATTATTGAAATTGATGCAAAAGCAACGTATCCTAAAATAAGCAAATCTGTTGGTGTAGCTCCTAAACAATATAAAAACAATACACCACCGCCTGTTGTGGATGAAGAGGACGATGAGTTACATGAAAAAAAGAATCATAAAGAAAAAATATTCAACGAAGAAGAAGCGTATGATACAGACGATGCTTCCGAAGACGATGATGTTTTAACTGAAGGAGATGACGAAGAAACTGCCGATGGCGAAGAAGAAGCAGGAGGGGAGTTTAGCGATACTGAATCGGAAAGCGATTACGCAGAGTAAACCGTATCTACTAATCAATTTTTCTTTTGACAAAAAGTATTGCTGTTACTGCAATTTTTTAGTCAGTAACAACAAGCCTTTCAACCTGTCTCATATTCTCCAATTCTATTTCAACAAAATAGACTCCTTTATTCAACTTGTGGGTATCTAATAATATATTTTTGCTACTAGATTTTACAGAAATTTCTACTGCTCCAAATGTATTATAAACAGTTAAGTTTGAAATAGGTGTTTGTGCAGAAATGTTAATTGGGCTATTACCAATCGAAGGATTGGGATATATAGAAAAAGTTGGTGTATTGCTGCTATTCAAGTCATTTATACCAACCGATGCACAATTAAAATAGGAGTAATACTGTTTTGTATAATCTATAAAACTACCGGTAAAAAACAATTTAGTTAATTGGTAGGTAATTTCATTATTGCTATTGTAGGTATTATAGAATTTGTAGTTATCGTCTATCACAGTTCCAGGTTGGCTAATATCATATTTAATAAAATTACTGCTATCCAAAAGTGTTTGGTTCCCAAAATAGTTATAGGTACTAGAAAATAATTTATACTGACTTTGGGATTGACTCCAATTATAGTAAAATATAGAGTCATACCGTGCACTATCATTTTGTGTGTAAATGTATTTATACAACGGATTAAAACCTCCATTGTAGTATAAAAAATTCTCAAAATAAATTAGGGAATCGTTTAGGCCGTATGCCATTGTGTCTATTGAACTGAATCCCCAAACAGGTGCACTTACTCCAATATTTGGATTATAATAGGCAATATTGCTTGTTACCTTTTGATTGCTGTTAAAACTTGTACTTATGGTTCTATAATTTAATTCAGGAGCAAAAGTAGGAGGGTAGTCTGCATTGTACCTGTGTATAGAATCTAATCGGTTTCCTGTATAAAACCATCTGTTTACGCCATAAAGCAACCAGTTGGCGCCTGTGTTGTCTAAAATAAATACGGTATCTCGTTCTTTTTTGTCTGCTACGTATTTATAGTAAAATAAATTTCCGAATTGGGTTAATCCGGTAGTTATGTCATACGTAACTAACGAATAATAGGTGTGTCTATTTAAAGAATCATAATTTTTATATTCTTCAACTTGCTTAAGTGTCATTATGTTGTTTCCGGGGTTTCTTCTGTACCAGGTAGTTTTTGTTGGTCTGCAACTTAAATCATAGCTATAAATTATACTGTCAAAATCAGCAAACTGATTTACTGCAATAGCTTGATCGCTTGTTATTTGATGAATTTTATTTTGTGATTTTACTAGTAATGTAGCGCTAATAAAAAATAAAGCAAGTACTAATTTTTTCATTGTATCAATTTGTAATTTTAATTTTTTTTAATGCAAAAGTAAACATTAAGCAGTATTAAAAAGCTACTTCCCCATTTTTTGTAAATCTTCTATATAGAGAGGATCTACATTATATCCATTTTTTTGAGCTACTAGTGCATCTTTAAGCGCATCGGTATAGTTTCCGGTAGATTTTAATGCAATAGATCTATTCATATATGTGCTCCATCCATCCGCTTTTAGCTCGATAGATTTCGTGAAATCAGCAATAGCAGCGGTGTAGTTGGTAAGTATGCTGTTTACAATTCCTCTGTTACTATAAGCCTCTGCATAGTTTGGCTTTCGTCTTATAACTATATTGTAATCGTTTAATGCTTCTAGCATTTTACCACTCTTTCCTAAAGATTCTCCTCTTGAATAGTATGCATCTATATTGTTTGAATCTTTAGAAAGTACGTAATCAAAATCTTTTATAGCATTTGTAAAATCGTTTTTGGTTTTGTAACTATCACCACGACTCAAGTAGTTTTGTAAGTTAGTTGGGTCTTGCTTTATAGCCTCTGTATAATCAGCAACCGCAGCATCGTAATTGCTTAGTTTATGATTTGTAATAGCTCTGTTTTTGTAACCGCTCGGATATCTTGATTTTAACTTTACTAATTCCGTAAAGCAAGGAAGGGCTTTTTTATAATCGCCTAATTCGGCATAAGCAGCACCCAAATTATTGTAAATTATAGGCGCAGGATATTTTTTTAACGAGTCGGTATAAAGTGTAATGTTATCTTTCCATTTTAAAATTCTATTAAAACTTAAAAACAACAATACCACAGCAATTGCACAAATTGTTGTGTTTTTAACTAATGTTCTCCATTTTAATTTTTCAAATTCATGCGCAATTATAATAAACAAACCAATGTACGGTAAATAAGTGTATCTATCTGCAATAATTGCATCTCCAACAGGAATGAGTTGTAGAACAGGACCAATAGTAACTACAAAAAATAAGAGTCCGAAAATCCATACAGAATCTCTTTTTTTTAATTTATAGATAATTGAAGCAAGTGCTAAAATTATAAAAGGTGCTACATAAACCCAGTTTGAATTTATTTTGTCGTTGGTTTCGGGATAAGGGTAAAAACACGATAAATTAATTGGCAATACTAGCTTAGACAAATATTGAACAAAGCCGTAACATGAAAATAAAATTCGTGTAAAAAACGAGAAATATTCAAAATCTTGAACAGCCCCAGATTTTTTTTGAATATAAATGGCCAATCCTCCAAAAATAAGAGAGATAATAAAATGTGGAATTTTTTGAAGTAAATTTTTCCGAGAAAGTGCATTCTTGAAAATTAGCATATCCACCAAAATCAAAACAAAAGGCAAAATAACCGCCTGCGCTTTCGACAGAATTGAAAAAACAAACGCAATTAACGAAAGAAAAAACAGCAATTTTTGCCCTTTTTGTTTAAATAACAGGTAAAAAACAACTGAAAGCAAGAAAAAAACACATAAACCAAATCTTTGCGTGCCGAAATCCATGCCACCGATTCAACATGCATTGGATGAATGCTAAACAGCAAAGCTGATATAAATGCTATCTGGCTATTTTTAAATAAAAAGGTTATTAAATAGAAAAGTAGCAAGGTGTTTATGGTGTGAAAGATTAAATTTGTTAAGTGAAACCCTTTAGCGTTTGCACCCCAAATTTTATAGTCTATCAAATAAGTAAACATACTTATGGGCTGGTAATTTCCGACATAAGTAGACTTAAATAACAACTTTATATTATTTATTTTAAAATCTTGAATATCAGTATTTTGAAAAACATATTGAGGGTCGTCTAAGTTTATGCTTTTATTGTTTAGTGTAGGTAAAAACAAAACAACCGTTATAACCAACAGGAGAATAAACAAATAGCCTTTTCTTGAAAACATGATACTAATTGGAGTTGTAAATTTGTGGTTAAAATTAGGCATCCTAATTTTTAATTGCAAGTTGATAGCTTGTGAACAAAAAATCTCTAAAATTTTTAAGTTGCTGATTATCAATACACATGAATTTTTTAATAAATTTAACAGCTTCAAGTTATTAACAATTAAACTTACATTGTTAATAATGAGCCATTTGCGCCTGAATAGAGTAATGCATGAGCTTTTTATTGTTAAATTTTACAAATAACTAGTT
This sequence comes from Bacteroidota bacterium, assembly GCA_017303975.1. Classification (NCBI taxonomy): domain Bacteria; kingdom Pseudomonadati; phylum Bacteroidota; species Bacteroidota bacterium. The sequence goes on along the minus strand of JAFLBG010000017.1, from coordinate 54,123 downwards.
TACTTTCGGCTGTTTTGATATATTTGCTTCCTGATAAAAAACTGCAAGTAGGGTGCAGATGTAAAACATGTTTATTGATACCTACTAAATAAACACATTTTTAAAAGCCGAATCATGGCAGAAACAAAAACACAAGAAGTAGCAGATGTTGCTACATTAGAAGATTTCAATTGGGATGTGGTTGGAAACAAACACAACAATTACACAAAAGCTGAGAAAGAAAAATTAGAGTCTCTTTACGAAAAGACATTAAGAACTATTTCGGATGCAGAGGTGATGGAAGGTACTGTTGTTACGAAAAACAACAAAGAAGTAGTTGTAAATATTGGATATAAATCTGACGGAGTTGTTGCTCTTTCAGAATTTAGATACAATCCCGACTTAAAAGTTGGCGATACTGTTGAAGTTTATATCGAAAACCAAGAAGACAAAACCGGTCAATTAGTTTTATCGCATAAAAAAGCTCGCGCCATGAAATCATGGGACAGAGTTAACGATGCGCTTAACAATGACGAAATTATTAAAGGTTTGGTTAAATGCCGTACCAAAGGTGGTCTTATTGTTGATGTATTTGGAATTGAAGCGTTTTTACCGGGTTCTCAAATTGATGTTAAACCAATTAGAGATTACGATATCTACGTTAACAAAACAATGGAGTTTAAGGTTGTTAAAATTAATAACGAATTTAAAAACGTTGTTGTTTCTCACAAAGCTCTTATCGAGGCAGAACTTGAACAACAGAAAAAAGATATTATTTCTAAATTAGAAAAAGGACAAGTATTAGAAGGTACTGTTAAAAACATTACTTCTTACGGTGTGTTTATCGATTTAGGTGGGGTAGATGGATTAATCCATATTACCGACTTATCTTGGGGTAGAATTAACCATCCTGAAGAAATTGTAAAACTTGATTCGAAAATAAACGTAGTAATTCTTGATTTTGATAACGATAAAAAGAGAATTGCACTTGGATTGAAACAACTTACATCTCATCCTTGGGATGCTTTAGATGCTAAATTACAAATTGGCGATAAAGTAAAAGGTAAAGTTGTTGTTATTGCTGATTATGGTGCATTTTTAGAAATAGCTCCTGGCGTAGAAGGCTTGGTTCACGTTTCTGAAATGTCATGGTCTCAACATTTAAGAAGTGCACAAGACTTCTTTAAAGTAGGTGACGAAATTGAAGCACAAATTTTAACTCTAGATAGAGAAGAAAGAAAAATGTCTTTAGGCGTTAAGCAACTTTCTCCGGATCCTTGGGCTGACATTATCAATAAATATCCAAAAGGTTCTAAACATACCGGTACAGTTCGCAACTTTACCAACTTTGGTATATTTGTTGAGTTAGAAGAAGGTGTAGATGGATTAGTTCACATTTCTGATTTGTCTTGGTCTAAAAAAATAAAACATCCATTAGAATTTGCAAAAGCTGGCGATAAGTTAGAGGTTGTAGTTCTAGAAGTAGATGCTGAAACAAGAAGATTAAGCTTAGGTCATAAACAATTAGAAGACAATCCTTGGGATGTATTTGAAACAGTGTTTACTGTTGATTCTATTCACAAAGGAACAATTTTAAGTGTAAATGATAAAGGTGCTGTTATTTCATTACCATACGGTGTAGAAGGATTTGCTCCAACTCGTCATTTGGTTAAGTTAGATGGAAAATCAGCAGGTGTTGATGAGGTTATAGATTTTATGGTTCTTGAGTTTTCAAAAGAAAACAGAAAGATAATCGTTTCTCATGCAAAGATTAACGATGCTAAAATGGTTGAAGAAAAAGTAGCTAAAACTGCTGAGAAAAAAGCAGCATTTAACGAAACTAAATCAGCTGTTAAAAAAGTAAAAGATAACCAAGAAAAAACAACCTTAGGAGATTTGTCTGTTCTTTCTAATTTGAAGAAAGAAATGGAACAAACCGAAAAAAAAGGTGATTCTAAAGAATAGTTTTTCAAAGTAATAATCCGGCTTAGATAAGCCGGACTATAAAAACCAATGCCATGGTTTTTAGGATCCCCACACCTTCGAGGTGTGGGGATTTTTTATTTACTCTATTATTGTGAATGCAGTGCAGAATTTAAAATAGTTGAAATGCAAGATGTTTTGCAGCTCATGTTTATATCCTAGAAAGAATATCTGTAATTTTTAGCAATGCCTTTATTGGAGAGTATATTGGTGTTAAACGACAAAAAATGTATATTAGAACAAACAAAAACTTATAAAATGAACAAACAAATTACCATTAAAACCATTGCTTTAATAATTGCTATTAGTTGGCTAGTTAAACCAAATTCTGTTTTTGCTCAAAAAGAAAAAGGAGATATTGTAGTTACTGGCGGTGCTAGTTTTAGTCTAGTTGGCCTACTTGCCAATTTAGCTAAAGAATCAGTAAATACTTCCGGAAGCAGCGCAAGTATTAGTGTAACTCCCGGTATGAACGTAATGCTTGACTATGGTGTAGCAAAAGTATTTAGCTTAGGTGTTGCGGCTTCTTATCAAAGCCTTACATCAAAATATTCAGATTATTATGATGACAATGGATATTATTTTGTTGGTAATTTTAAAACTACCATTTCCAGAACTAATATTGGTGTTCGACCATTGTTTCACTTTGGTGGAACTAGTGAAAATTTAGATATGTATGCAGGTGGAAGAATTTCTTATACACTTTGGTCTGTAACAGGAGATAATACAGGTGAATTTATTAATCAGTTTAACTCACGTCCAACATTCCAAGCACTAGTTGGGATGCGCTACTTTTTTACTCAAAACATTGGATTTAATTTAGAAGGTGCAATTGGCTCACCTTATTATGCAATGATGGGATTAAATTTAAAATTTTAGACAAACATTTAATGGGTTTTAAAAGCCTCAATCATTTTGATTGGGGCTTTTTTATGCACTTAGTTTATTATACATTTGCCATCCAATACGGAATTATATGTTTATTCGTTTCATTTTTTGTATTTGTATTGTTTTCACTTTTGCATCTTTTGCGCCAATTTATCAACTAAGTATAAATATGACAGCAAAAACCCTGTATAAAGCAAAGTATATTTCGGCAGAAGGTAAGGTTGGCTATAAAAATATAGACGGAAAAATGGTAACCTACTTTAGCAAACCTATGGAGCGATACATTGTAACCGATGCCAAAGGAGATTATAAAATGTACGATCCTGCTACCAATACGGTTATTAGAGAATTGGGAATGGAATACAGCTCCAAATACAGCTTTATAAACTGCTTTATGGCTAATAAAACCAGCGATATGGGACTGCCTAATCTTGGCTTTAAGCTAAGCGATGTAAGAACAGAAGATAAACTACTAATTAAAAACTGGATTGGCTCTATAGTATCTAAAGCAGGTGCTGCAACTGCCGAACTTGTATATGAAAACAACTTGCCTATTTATATTGGTATTTACAATCCTAAAAAGGAAATAGACAACAAAACCTACTTTGGAAATTACCAAAAGGTTGGGAATATTAATTTTCCGATGTCGGTTACTGAAATTACATTTATGACTCCTCAAGATTCAAGTATTACCAAAAGAACCTATTCGTCTCCGATGTTTAATGAGCAGGCAGATTCTAAGTTAATTGATTTTATTATTCCTTCGAATGCAAAAGTGGTTACGAGTCCTAAGAAGTAGTGTGTTGCTGCAAGTATTTGCACTTTTATCTGTTGCTCAAACAAAGAGTGACTGGGGTATAGCGTTAAGCAAAGAGTTTCCGGATAGTCGATTCAACGAAAGAAAAGTTTCGTACTTGTTTGCCGACAAAAAAAATGTTTTTGTAAAGTACAATCCTGTGAGTTTGTTTTTTGGAGGCTCGTTATTTGTTTACCAAAAATATATTTCGAAACAATTAGGTGCAGATTGTCCTTATGAAATAAGCTGTTCGTCTTTTAGTCGCCAAGTAATACGCACCTACGGATTGCTAAAAGGAATTCCGCTTACGGCAGATAGGCTTACAAGATGCACTGCAATGGCAAAAAGAGATTTCAATTATTATCATCTTAGAGAAACATCAAATAGAATTATCGATTCTGTTGAAACCTATCAACATCTGCATTATTGAGACGCTACAAAACATATAAGCTGATTGCTTTTTTTATTGTAATTACAAACATCTTACATTCACAAACAAGCATTGCAGAAGAGTTTTCTTTTGTAAGGTATTTATTGTCCAATAATTTGTTGGAAGATGCTAATTATGTGTTAAAAAAATGTAAAACCACATATCCGGAAATTTCAAGTACAACAGTTGATTCTATTGATTTTATTATTGCAAGTAATTATCATAAATCGAAAAAATTTGATAGCTGTATTGTTTATTTAAAAAACATAAGTTCTCCATCTTTAAAAACAAAAAGCGCGTTGCTGCTATCATATAGTTATTTATTTACCGGAAAAAGAATGTTGGGCGATAGTATTGTTCATTCTATTAAAGTAGATACAACAGATGATATGAACCACTTTATAAATTATCAAAAAGCGGCAAGTGCACTTTTGAATAGAAATTGGCGGTCATTCGATTCTATTTCGAGTAGGTTTGGCGAAAAAGATTATAGACTAGCTAAAGAAGAAAAAGATATTTTGATGTACTATGTGGATTTGAAAAAAATTAAACGAAAATCGCCATTTGTAGCCGGATTGCTATCCGCTGTTATTCCCGGATCGGGCAAAATGTATGCAGGGTACAGTGGCAAGGCATTATCGTCATTTATGCCAAACTTAATATTTGCAACTGCCACAGCAGAGTCTATTTATAGAGATGGTTTAAATACACCGCAAACCTACATTTTTGGGTCGCTGTTTACCACATTTTACCTTGGAAGTATTGTTGGAAGTGCCTATAGTGTAAAACTTAAAAGAGCTGATAAGTATAAAGAGATAGATAATGAGATTTTGTTTGACATATATAATTCTTATAACCGTTACAAATAGTTTATTTGCAACTACGTTTTTAGATGCAGATAGTTTATTTTCTATTAGGCTGTATAGTGATGCTGTAGTTGCCTACGAGCGACTTGCATATCAATCTGAAACTTCGATTGATTTTGATAAGTCGTTATTAAAAAAGGCAAATTGTTATAAGCAATTGGGATGTTATCCGGAAGCAGAAGCAACTCTTTCGAGATTAGTTTTTACTGAAATTTCTGACACCTTGGCTGCGGAGTGTCGGTTTCAATTGGCATTGTGTTCGTATTTAAACTCAAATTTTAATTTAGCAGAAACTCAATTATTGCAGCTTAAATTAGATGTCACAAATCCTGCGCTTACATTGAACTCCGAGCTATTGCATATACTTATTTTAAATGAAAAATTTAAATGGAGCGATTGCAAACTACACATACAATCTATCGTAAAAAACTACCAACTAAGTTCTGCAATGAAAGATTCTTTGCTTTCCTTACTAAACAATGAGTATGCAGACAAAAAGCTTCCTAAACTTAAAATACCCGGAAGGGCAGAGAATATATCTGTTTTTTTACCGGGAATGGGGCATGTATATTCCGGATATACAAAAGAAGGAATTTGGAGTTCAGTATTCAATTTGTCCGGCTTTGCTTTTACAGGTTTGTTGGTGTACAATAAATATTATTTCTCTTCATTTACAATTGGTACCGGCTTGCTTCAAATGTTTTATGTAGGCGGCATTCGCAGGTCGAAATTTTTAGCAGAAAAAAGAAACGATGTTATTAAGAAAGAATTCAATAGCCGAGTTAAAATTAAATTAACCCCGTTATTGATGTAACTTTGTTTCTAAATTAAAAGCATGCGTATTCTTCTTACAACTCTTAATGCGAAATATATTCATTCTAATTTAGCTATTAGGTTGTTGTACCAATTAAACAAGAGCTTTGATGGGCTAGAGTGGAAGGAATTTACTATAAAAGAATCAAAAGTTGACATAGCAAATTATTGTTCTAGTTATACGGTAGTGGCATTTAGTTGCTATATCTGGAATATTACGCCTACCATTGCCGTTATAAAGGAATTAAAAAAAATAAATCCACACATTACAATAGTGTTGGGCGGTCCTGAGGTAAGTTATGAATGGCAAGAAATAATAGCATTGCCGGAGGTTGATTACATAATCGTAGGGGAGGGGGAAATTCCATTTAGACAATTTATAGAATCGTTCCCTAATGTAACTAATGTTGCAGGGCTGGTAAGAAAAACAACCGAAGGTGTAGTGCATAATCCTGCTCCTGTAATGTTTGATTTAAAGGAGCTCGAACATATTAATCCATACTCAGACGACAATGTTGAGGAGTTGAAAAATAGAGTTTTGTATTTAGAAACATCACGCGGATGTCCGTACAAGTGCGAATTTTGTTTGGCTAGTTTGGATAATAAAGTTCGCTATTTACCTAACGATAGTATTAAAGCAACGTTGTTGTATTTAATGAAACATGGAAAGGTAATTAAGTTTTTAGATAGAACATTTAATGTAAAAAAGGACTTCACACTTGATATATTCAAATTTATATTGGAACATCATCATCCGGATAATGTTTTTCAATTCGAAATTACAGCCGATATTGTTCATCCGGACATTATTAAGTATATAAACGAACATGTGCCTCCAAACTTGTTTAGGTTCGAGATAGGAATACAAACTGTTAATCAAAAGGCAAACTTAGAAGTAAGTAGAAAACAAAATTTCGAAAAAACAAAAGGTGTAATAAATGCCTTGTCTAGTAAAATTGAAATGCATCTCGATTTAATTGTTGGGCTACCGTTAGATTATTGGGATGATATAAAATATAGTTTTGAAGAAGTATTTAAATTGTTTGCTCCGGAACTGCAACTTGGGTTTCTTAAGTTTTTGAAAGGTACTCCGGTGCGAGACAAACATAATCAACATGAATTTGTGTTTGATCCAATGCCACCGTATCAAATTATAGAGAGTAAATATTTGTCTAAAGTAGAACGTACTAAAATAGTAGATTTAGAAAATATATTGGAGATTTACTGGAATAAGAAAAAAGCAATTAATACGCTGAAATACGTTACTTCGAAATACAGTGTTTTTGATTTTTTTATTGAATTAGGTAATTTTTTTAAGTTAGTAAGCGATTTTCATAAACACTCTTTGGAAGAAACGTATGTTATATTGGATAAGTATGCTAATGAGTATTTTCCGAATGATACGGTGCTTAAAGAGCTTATTGCTATTGATTATCATGTGTACCACAAAGTAAAACCGAAAAATTTATTTAAAGAAGATTTAGAACAAAAAGCGAAGTATGAGCTTTTGTTAAATCAAAATTTAAATCATCATAAAAACAGATACATTGTATTGCCTATCTCTTTTGATTTTGACGAATTTCTTTCTTCACAAACAATAAAGCTTGGTAATTACCCACTAATTATACAATACAACGGAATTAGTAAGCCAGAGATTGTTTCTCCTAAAAACTATAACGGATTGTTAGAGCATAGTAATTTGGAACACTAATCTTCGTCCACAATTTTTTGGGATAGTTTTACGCCATTATAAATTCATACTAATTTGCTCAGAATTACTACCTCCTGGTTTTTTATCAGAATCATTTGCTTTTCGAAGCTTTTCCATTGGAGATAATTCGTCATCTTCAAAATCATCTGTAGTTGAACCTTTTAGAGGCATAAGGCTTGTTAAGTCAACTTGTTTTATTTTGTTATTAGACAGCTTGTTCCCCTTTGCTTTTAATCCTTTTACTTCAATAAATTCGGACAATACAATTTTTTCGCTTGGTATTTCTTTGTCCTTTACTTTGGCAAATTTCACTTCAACAGTAGGAGCAATATGTGTAGTAGCAATTTCAAGGTAAGAGCCTTCTGCTTCTGAAATAAATAATACTTTCTTATCAGTTGGTTCAATTAGGAATCGTTTTACAAAATATGTTTTTGCTTCTCCATCAAAATAAATTGCTGTTACAGGTTGTTTAGGATAAAATTTTTCGATTAAAACAATGTCATCGTCAAAATGAGTAGAGAGATCGAAGCCGGTAAGTTTGTAGTTGCCGGATTGAGTAATTGTTAAAATTTTATCTTCAGGCAAAAATTCTCCAAGGTAAATTCCTCTTGCATCGGTATTTAAGCGATGTACAGAATCGTCAAACCAAATTTTAATTGCAGAAATAACTGCTTTGCCTTTTTGTTTTAAGACAACTTTTTTTACAGCGTATTTAGTTACAATATTCCCAACAGAATCGCGCCCTTTAACAGCTAGCTCTGCAAAGTTTACATCCAAATCTAGTTTTCTAACTCCTGCAACAGGTTTTAGTTGCACATTAACTAATTCGGCTTCTCCATTTGGATTTGCAGTAAAATAAATTATCTGAGAGTCGTCTGTACCTTTTGTTAAGTTGTATTCTTTGTCTCTTGTAACACCGGAAACTGTAAAGCGCTTCATCATTGTTAATCCATTCTTTCCATCTCTGTACATGAGGTTGTAAATTGTATTTGTGTCGTTTTTTTTAAAAACATTTACATACAAAATGTCTTTACCCACAAATGTTTTTTCAGAAATTTTAACAACCTTCATTACTCCGTCTTTTCTAAAGACAATTACATCATCTAGATCAGAACAATCTACCACAAATTCATCTTTACGTAACGAAGTGCCTATAAATCCTTCTTCTCTGTTTACATAAAGCTTTACGTTGGCAATAGCTACTCGTGTAGCTACAATAGTATCAAATGTTTTTATTTCTGTTTTGCGTTCGCGTCCTTCTCCATATTTCTTTTTCAGATTTTTGAAATACTCTATTGCAAATTCAACTAGGTTAGCTAAGTGCTGATTTACTTGCTCCAATCTTGCCTCCAATTCTTTCATTACATCGTCTGCTTTAATGCTGTCGAAACGAGTAATACGTATCATTGGTATTTTTGTAAGCTTGTCTAAATCTTCATCAGCAATGTCTCTAATTAGTTTGCGTTTATGAGGCTTAAAACATTCATAGAGGTATTCGAATAATTCTTTTTTGTCGGAATATTTTTTAAAGTCGATGTACTTTTCCTCCTTGATAAATATTTTTTCAAGAGAAGAGAAATGCCATTGTTCTTGTAATTCAGATTTTTCAATTTCTAATTCACTTTTAAGAAGCTGAAGTGTTCTATCTGTAGATACTTTTAAAATCTCGTTAACTCCAACAAAGCGAGGTTTATCATTTTCAATAATACATGCATTTGGGGATATGGATATTTCACAATCTGTAAATGCATAAAGAGCATCAATCGTTTTGTCTATATCTGTACCCGGGATAAGATGTATTAGTATTTCAACATTTTCAGAAGTATTGTCTTCAACTTTTTTTATTTTTATTTTTCCTTTATCGTTGGCAGCAACAATACTATCAATAACAGATGTGGTTGTAGTAGAAAAAGGAATTTCAGTAATTACCAAGTTCTTTTTGTCAACTTGGCTTATTTTGGCTCTAATACGTATTTTTCCACCTCTCAATCCATCGTTATAGTCGGTAAAGTCAGCCATCCCGCCCGTTAAAAAGTCAGGTTGAATATTAGTCTTTTTCCCTTTAAGGATATTTATTGATGCATCGATTAACTCATTGAAATTATGCGGTAAAATTTTACAAGCTAATCCAACTGCGATTCCTTCAACACCTTGTGCCAATAGCAAAGGAAATTTAATTGGTAAGGCTATTGGTTCTTTGTTTCTTCCATCATAACTAGATTGCCAAACAGTTGTTTTAGGATTAAAGGCTACTTCTAACGCAAATTTAGATAAGCGAGCTTCTATATAACGTGGAGCAGCTGCGCTATCTCCTGTTAGTATATTTCCCCAGTTACCTTGAGTATCAATAAGAAGATCTTTTTGCCCTATTTGCACCATAGCATCACCAATAGAAGCATCTCCGTGTGGATGATACTTCATCGTATGCCCAATTACGTTGGCAACTTTGTTGTAACGACCATCTTCCAATTCCCACAATGAATGCAATAGTCTTCGCTGTACTGGTTTTAGTCCATCGTCAACATAAGGTACAGCACGTTCTAAAATTACATAGGATGCATAATCTAAAAACCAATTTTTATACATACCATTTAGGTGTATGATATTATGGTTTTCGTTTGTATTGTTTTCTTCTGAATTGTTAGTTAATTCTGACATATACTAAATAAGGTCAATTAATTATTTTGTCTAATTTGTTCTGCAATTATTTTTAATTCTGCATCGTCTGCTTTATCGCAATCGTGGGAAGATACATAGCCTTCATATTGTGTAAAATATTTTTTATTTGAAGAGTTGATAGGTTTCCATGTTGTCATATCTCCGGTGCCGTGCAACGGAATTAGCTTGGTGTGCACGTGGTCGACCCCAAATCCTTCTGTGATCATAGCTGTACGACCAACATTTTCAAATGATTTGTCAAGCAGTTTTCCTACTTTTTTGGTTGCAAGTATTAGTTCTGTTAAAACGGTATCTGGTAAATCGAAGCAATAACTGGAATAATGTTGTTTTGGAATAACAACCGTAAAGCCCTTAGTGTTAGGAAAAATAGATAAAAAAGCCAAATGCTTTTCATCTTCCCAAACTTTATAGGAGGGAACTTCTCCCGCAGCTATTTTACAAAATATACAATCAGCAATTTTTTTCATCTTCAAATTTTCAAATCACTACATTACCTAATTCTCTAATTAAATAGAATCTTCTACCAAGTCCATTTCTACTTTTAAATTATCAATAATAAAATCTTGGCGTTCTGGTGTGTTTTTACCCATGTAGTAGCTAAGCAATTCTGAGATGGTGGTTTCCTTTCCAATAATTACAGGTTCCAAGCGAATATCCTTTCCAATGAAATTCTTAAACTCATCAGGCGATATTTCTCCAAGTCCCTTAAATCGGGTTATTTCAGGTTTTGTGCCAAGTTTTTGAATTGCTCTTTGGCGCTCTTCATCGGAGTAACAATAAATGGTTTCTTTTTTATTACGAACCCTAAATAAAGGAGTTTGTAAAATGTATAAATGCCCATTTTTTACCAAGTCAGGAAAAAATTGCAAAAAGAAGGTTAGTAATAGTAAACGAATGTGCATACCATCCACATCGGCATCAGTTGCTAAAATTACATTGTTATAACGTAAGTTTTCTAGTCCGTCTTCTATGTTTAGTGCACTTTGCAATAAATTAAATTCTTCGTTTTCGTATACTACTTTTTTGGTAAGTCCGAAGGCGTTAAGAGGTTTACCTTTTAAGCTAAATACAGCTTGTGTATTTACATCGCGTACTTTTGTAATAGACCCACTAGCTGAATCACCTTCACAAATGAATAAACTTGTTTCTAGACGTCTATCGTGGTTGGTATCGTAATGAACTCTGCAATCACGTAGCTTTCTATTGTGTAGTGATGCTTTTTTTGCTCTGTCTCTTGCTAGCTTTTGTATGCCCGAAAGCTCTTTCCTTTCGCGTTCAGATTGAAGGATTTTTGCTAATAGGTTTTGTGCTAATTCGGGGTGCTTATGTAAATAATTATCTAGTTCTTGTTTTAAAAAATCGCCAATAAAAGCTTTTACACTAGGTCCTTTGGGCCCAACATCCTGCGAGCCAAGCTTTGTTTTTGTTTGCGATTCAAAAACCGGTTCTTGAACTTTTATACTTACAGCCGCAATAATTGATGTTCTAATGTCAACTGCCTCAAAGTCTTTCTTGTAAAAATCCCGAATAGTTTTTACAACTGCCTCTCTAAAAGCAGCTTGGTGTGTTCCGCCTTGTGTAGTATGCGCTCCATTTACAAAAGAATAATACTCTTCTCCATACTGCGTTTCTGCGTGGGTCATTGCAACCTCTATATCATTACCACTAAGATGTATTGGTTGATATAATACCGGACCACTCAAATTTTGATTTAACAAATCCAGCAATCCGTTTTTTGAAATAAATTCGTTGCCATTGAAAATAAGCTTTAGTCCTACGTTTAAGTATGCGTAGTTCCAAAGCATTTTTTCTACATATTCATTTATGTAGTGATACTTGCCAAATATTTTTTCGTCAGGAATAAAGGACACAAAAGTTCCTTCCTTATCATTTGAGCTAGTTAATTTAGATTCTTTAAGTAGATTGCCAATATTAAATTCTGCAGATTTGGTTTTACCTTCTCTAAAAGATTGAACAGTAAAAGCACTAGACAAAGCATTTACAGCTTTCGTACCCACACCGTTTAATCCTACCGATTTTTTAAATGCCTCTGAGTCATATTTAGCTCCAGTATTAATCTTAGAAACTACATCGACTACTTTTCCTAACGGAATTCCTCGACCGTAATCGCGCACTGTTACTAGTTTATCTTTAATGGTAATGTCAATGACTTTTCCATTGCCCATTACAAACTCGTCAATACAGTTATCTATAACCTCTTTAAGTAGTATATAAATACCGTCATCAGGCGAAGAGCCATCTCCTAATTTTCCTATGTACATACCAGGGCGTAAGCGTATATGCTCATTCCACTCAAGGGTCTTAATACTGTCTTCGTTGTATTTTACTTTATCTGACATAATAAATAACTGAAATTCTAAATAGTAATATCTAAATTCTAAATTGGTAAAAATTATTTTTTCCTCTTAGGAAAAAGAGCATAAAACTCAACATAGCCACATTTAGTGCATATTTTTGGCACAAGTGGGTAGGTGTGCTCCATAAATGTTTCTATTTCAAGAGGGGCTGCCGACTCCCCCAAAAATCGATCCCATGATTTTCCAGTAATTTGCGCCCCAACACATTTAGGGCATTTTGATGTAGTTTTTGTTGCCATAATTGCCAGTAATATATTAATAAAAGCTGATGTTTCGTAAAAGTAAGGAATTGAACTTTATTTTTTCAATGCTAATAGATATGGTTTTTTGTTTTATAATTTATAATAAATGTTAAACGTAATTGCTTTTTATGGTTTAATATACTATATTTGTTTAATTATATTTAATAATGGTTAAACAAAATAATTTAGAAAAGAGAACGGCTATTGTAATAGGAGCAGGTTTTGCGGGTTTGTCTGCTGCTTGCCATTTAGCAAAAGAAGGTTTTTCTGTAACTATTTTGGAAAAGAATAATCAAGCAGGAGGCAGAGCTAGAAAATTTATAACAAATGGGTTTACGTTTGATATGGGACCAAGTTGGTATTGGATGCCGGATGTTTTTGAGTCATTTTTTAACTCATTTGGAAAAAAAGTAAGCGATTATTATCAACTTGAACGTTTATCTCCTTCCTACAGAGTTTTCTTTTCAGACAATGATCATGTTGATGTTCCTGCGGATTTAGATGGATTATACAATTTATTTGAGGCAACAGAGAAAGGGGCAGGGAATAAGTTACGTGATTTTTTAAAAGAAGCCGCCTATAAGTATGATGTAGGTATTAATGATTTGGTTTATAAACCAGGTGAATCTATATCAGAATTTATTGATAAAAGAGTTTTGTCGGGTGTTTTTCGTTTGCATATTTTTCAGTCGTTTCATGATTATGTTAGAAAATACTTTTCTAACCCCAAGCTCATTCAGCTATTAGAATTTCCGGTGCTTTTTCTAGGGGCGCAGCCCAAAGATATTCCCGCATTGTATAGTTTAATGAATTATGCTGATATGTCGCTTGGTACTTGGTATCCTAAAGGAGGAATGCATAAAATAGTAGAGGGGATGGTAAGTTTGGCTAAAGAATTAGGTGTACAAATTAAGTTGTCTGAAACTGTTTCAAAAATAAATACCGAAAGTAGGCGAGTTGCTTCTGTTACAACAGATAAGGGAAGTTATGTGTGTGATGTACTTGTTGGTGGTGCAGACTATCATCATGTTGAGCAGCATTTGCTTGAAAAGGACAGCAGGTCATATACGCCAGAATATTGGGATAAGCGGAAACTAGCTCCTTCGTGTGTTATATTTTATTTAGGTGTAAATAAGCAACTAGATAATTTACTTCACCATAATTTGTTTTTCGACACAAACTTTGATATTCATTCTAAAGATATTTACGACAAGCCTAAATGGCCTGATAACCCATTGTTTTATGTTTCCGCTCCATCTAAAACAGATTCAACTGTTGCGCCAGAGGGATGTGAAAATTTATTCATTTTGATTCCTGTTGCCCCCGGATTGATTGATACGGTAGAGGTGCGAGAGAGTTTGTTTGAAAAAGTAATTGCTCGCATGGAGAAAAAAACAGGAGAACGAATAAAAGAAAATATTGTTTATAGGAAAGATTACGCATTTACTGACTTTGTAAAAGATTACAATGCCTTTAAAGGAAATGCGTATGGACTGTCTAATACACTTTGGCAAACAGCAAATTTAAAACCCAAATTAAAAAGCAAAAAACTTAAGAACTTATATTTTACCGGGCAGTTAACTGTTCCGGGGCCAGGAGTTCCTCCCGCTCTTATTTCGGGGAAAGTTGCAGCTACTCAAATAATAAAAGACTTTAATTAAATTTTTATGGCAACAAAAGCATTGTTTGATAAAATATCTTACAAAACCAGTAAGCTTACGACATTAAGCTACAGTACATCTTTTTCAATGGGTATTAAATTTCTGAGCAAAAGATTTCATGAACCGATTTTTAATATTTATGGCTTTGTTCGATTTGCAGATGAAATAGTAGATACGTTTCATGAGTACGATAAGGCAGATTTATTGCAATCGTTTAGGTTAGATACCTATAAAGCAATAAAGCAAGGTATCAGCCTTAATCCAATACTAAATAGTTTTCAGAAAACAGTAAACGAGTATTCTATTGATTTGAGTTTAATAGATACTTTTTTGGATAGTATGGAGATGGATTTGAATAAAAAATCGTACACAAAAGATGCATATGATAAATATATTCTTGGCTCGGCAGAAGTAGTTGGATTAATGTGCTTAAAGGTTTTTTGCGAGGGTTGCGAAACTCAGTACAATCAGTTGAAAGATTATGCTATGAGCTTAGGCTCTGCTTTTCAGAAAATTAATTTTTTAAGAGATTTGAAGCAAGATACAATTGATTTAGATAGAGCATATTTTCCGGGAATTGATATTACAAAATTTGACGAAGAAACGAAACGTGCAATTGAAAAAGATATTGAGGCTGATTTTGACGAGGGGTATAAAGGAATTTTACTTCTTCCAAAAAGTTCACGATTTGGGGTTTATTTGGCATATGTATATTTCCGTTCCTTGTTTAACAAAATAAAACGGGTAAAGCCAGAAAGGGTTATGACAGAGCGAATAAGAATACCAAATTCCGAAAAAGTTATGTTATTACTTAATTCGTATGTAAGACATAATTTCAATTTATTATAAATCTATTCGTAAAATGTACGGAGAATGATTTAAGGGAATAGTATAGTATAAAACACGAGAGGCTGCCCTATTGGAGCAGCCTCTCGTGTTTTATAAGAATTAAATGTTATTCAGCTTTTTTCTCTTCTGTTTTTGCAGGAGCAGCTTCTGCTGATTTATTTTTGCAACATGCTTTTTTCTCACCTTTGCTACAAGATTTTTCGTCTTTAGCGCAAGCTTTTCCGTTTGCATCTTTAGCACAAGCTTTTTTATCGCCTTTTTTGCAGCAATCTTTCTTTTTGTCTTTTTTGTCATCATGATTAACAACAGTAGCTTTTGTTCCAAAGCTAGCAGCAATCATATTAGATGATGTAGCACCAACAATTCCTGCGAATGCTAACAATAAAAATAATTTTTTCATAATGGTATGTTTTAGTTTAGTTATATACTTACAACAAATGTACCAAATTAATACCCAAATAACAATATTGTTTACTGATAGTTATCAGACCTCAGCAATAATTGTTTCTCCGCCAATAGTTTTTTGATTCAACTCCACTTTGATTTTTGCAGTCAATGGAAGATATAAATCAACACGAGAACCAAATTTGATAAAGCCAAATTCACTTCCCTGCATCGCTGTATCATTTTCTTTAGCATAATAAACAATTCTTCTGGCTAAGGCACCCGCAATTTGGCGGAATAATATTTCGTAGCCTTTGGTATGTTTAACAGCAATACTGGTTCTTTCGTTTTCAGTTGAAGATTTTGGATGCCATGCAACAAGATATTTTCCCGGATGATATTTTGCATAACTCACTGTGCCTGAAATAGGATATCTATTTACATGCACATTAATGGGCGACATAAATATAGAAACTTGAATACACTTGGTTTTTAAATATTCTGTTTCAGTAGTTTCTTCAATTACTACCACTTTTCCATCTGCCGGAGCAATAATTGCATTTGAATTTTGAATAGTATTTCGTTTCGGATTTCTAAAAAATTGAAGTACAGTAATAAGTAAAAATAAACTGACTAAAACAGATATAATATGCACAATACCACTGTTGGGAAATGCATACAGTGTTGTTCCGTTAAGTAGCGCTATAAATAAAACTGTTATTGCAATGGTTGGAAATCCTTCTTTATGAATGTACATAGTAAAATATTTTGGCAAATATAATGGATAGTTGCTAATTCTGCATCAAAGGATTTGAGTTAGTACAGAAGTAAACTCTCTATAACACTAGTTAGCTTATTGGCATTGGGAAGCATGGTAGCTTCTAGTGTTGAGTTTAGTGGTATTGCAGGCATGTTTTCCGCACCTATGGTTGTTACAGGAGCATCTAAATAACTAAAACATACTTCCGAAATATTTCCTGCTAATGCTTGGGCAAAACTATTGTTAAGAGTTTCTTCTGAAAGAACAATACATCTTCCATGTTTTTTTACGGAGTTAAATACAGTATCTGTATCTAGTGGATTTAATGTGCGTAAGTCAATAATTTCAACTCTGTTTGTAAAATTGGCACTGGCTGTTTTCGCCCAATAAACGCCCATTCCATAGGTAATTATTGTGAGGGTGGTATTATCTTTTGTTGGCTCAACAGATTGAACTATTCTGGCCTTTCCAAAGGGAACAATATAATCTTCATCCGGTTCTATCGTTTTGGCATCTTCTGTCCCTTTTATTTTAGACCAATACAAGCCCTTGTGCTCAAATATCACAACCGGATTAGGGTCATAATATGCAGCTTTCAAAAGCCCTTTCAAATCGGCACCAGTAGAAGGATAGGCAATTTTAATGCCTTTTATGTTTGCCACAACGCTTTCTACACTGGAGGAGTGATAAGGCCCGCCACTACCATAAGCACCTATGGGTACTCTTAAAATCATACTTACCGGCCATTTGCCATTTGACAAATAACATGATCTGCTAACTTCTGTAAAAAGTTGGTTAAGTCCCGGCCATATGTAATCTGCAAATTGAACTTCCACAATTGGTTTTAGTCCAACTGCAGACATTCCAACAGTACTTCCAACAATAAATGCTTCTTGAATTGGGGTGTTAAATACTCTATCGTCTCCAAATTTTTGAGCCAAGGTGGCTGCTTCTCTAAAAACGCCACCTAATCTAGCTCCTACGTCTTGTCCATACAACAAACATTCTTTGTGTTTGTGCATAAGCTCTTGAATAGCAAATAGAGCACAATCTACCATTACTGTTTTTTCTCTATTAGAAGGGATACGATTTCCTTTTTCTTCTGTAATTGGAGTTGGTGCAAAATCGTGTGTGAATAAGTCTTCCGGCTTTGGATCTTCTGCGTTTAATGCTTTTTCGTATTCAGCTTGAACGTATTTTGAAACTTCGGTTTCTATTTTATTTAGCTGAAAGTTTTCAATTCCAGCAACGAGCAATTGATTTTTTAATTTTGGGTAAGGGTCTCTTTTAGCTGCTTCAACTAGGTCGTCTCGGTACCATTCTTTGCGCACACCGGATGTATGATGATTTAATAATGGAACTTTTGCGTGCACCAAAACCGGTCTGCGTTCGTTTCTAATAATAGAAATGGCTTCAGCAATCGTTTCGAACGATTTTATAAAATCTGTACCGTCAATTGTTTTTACTTCTAGTCCTTTAAATCCTTTGGCATATTCGGTAGCATCCATCGAACGAATTTCTCTTGCATGAGCCGATATATCCCATTCGTTGTCTTGTACTAAGTATAAGATTGGTAATTTTCTAAGAACAGCCATTTGAAATGCCTCCGCAACCTCGCCCTCTGTAATAGAGGCATCTCCGAGTGAACAAACGGCAATAGCCTTGTCTGGTCCTGTATATTCAGGTATTCCTAATTTTTCACGGTATTGAATTCCCATTGCAATGCCAGTGGTTGGTATTGCTTGCATCCCTGTAGCTGAGCTTTGATGGGGAATTTTGGGCATATTGTCCCTTTTCAAACTAGGGTGACTGTAATATGTTCGTCCACCAGAAAATGGGTCGTCTCGTTTTGCTAATAGTTGCAACATTAATTCGTATGGTTGCATTCCAATAGCTAGTAATATGCTGTCGTCTCGGTAATAGGCAGATAAATAATCTTGGGGTTTTAATTGCATCCCAAGTGCCAGTTGTATTGCTTCGTGTCCTCGAGAAGTTGCGTGAACGTACTTTGCAGTAATTTCTTTATTTTGTTCGTACAACTCCGCCATGGTTTTGGCTGTGCACATAAGCTCGAATGCTTTTACTAAAATATCGTTTGTTACTACTTTTTTTTCTTTGTTAAGCATGCTTATTGTACTCACAGAAATTAATTATACCGGGGTTAAAAAAATCGGGCCCAATCAATAGACTGAGCCCTTTAAAAATAAGGAATATTTTTTTATTTAGCTGTTGAAATGTTTTTAAGAACTCCCATGTAGTTATCATCCACTTTTCCATCGCCTTCCCAATCAACAACACCAGATAGTTCAACTGTTCCTTCATTTGAAAAAGCTACTTTGTAAAATGTAGAAACGATATCAGGTTGTTTTTGATTCATTACTAATGTATCATTTACAATATACCAGTTACCAGAACCTCCATTAATCATTTCATCTTTTAGATTTCTGTATTCGGTGTTAAATGTTCCATCTTCAGTAAAGGACATTTTAATAGGTTTCGTTTTTAATACATCTGCCCAATTTTGCTCGTTTACATCTACAATACCCGTTGAGTCTGTGTTTCGTGCAGTATTCACAGTTACTTTTAATACGGTATTTTGCCACTCTCCAACCAATTGTTTTTGAGGGTCTAATTGTTGCGTTTGAGTAGTATCTGCGGTAGTAGTTTGTTCTTCATTTTTATTCCCATTTTTGCAAGAATACAAAAACAGTACGCTTGATATAATGAATAAGGCTTTTTTCATTTTTGTAAAATTTGATTTATAACCATACAAATGTATATTTTTTAGTGAATTATGCAACAAATATGGATGGTAAAGTCAAATTTGCTTTGCTTTTTTTATGTAGTAAGTAATTCATTTGTATTACTTTTAATCCAAGTATTTCTAATTTATTAGTTATTTATAATTTGTTGATTATGAACCAAGCATATATCATTGACGGTATTAGAACTCCGATTGGAAATTTTGCAGGTACGCTTTCTACCATTCGTACGGACGATTTGGCTGCACTTGTATTAAAAGAACTTACCAACAGAAATAAATCGGTTGATTGGGCAGATGTAGGAGATGTGATTATGGGATGTGCAAATCAATCGGGAGAAGATAATAGAAACGTGGCTCGAATGGCGCTTCTATTAGCAGGGTTGCCATTTTCTATTCCGGGAGAGACCGTTAATAGATTATGTGCGTCAGGATTGTCTGCTGTTGTAGCCGCAAGTAGAGCCATTCAAGTTGGCGATGCAGATTTGATGATTGCCGGTGGAGTAGAAAATATGACAAGAGGACCTTGGGTTATGTCTAAAACATCTACTCCTTTTGGCAGAGATGCGCAGTTGTTTGACAGTAGCTTTGGATGGCGTTTTGTAAATCCTATAATGAAAGAAAAATACGGTGTTGATGCCATGGGAGAAACGGCCGAGAATTTAAATGATATTCACAAAATATCCAGAGAAGATCAAGATAAGTTTGCACTTGCTAGTCAACAAAAGGCTACTAGGGCAGTAAAATCGGGTAGATTAGCCAAGGAAATTGTTCCTGTTTCTATTCCTCAAAAGAAAGGAGAGCCTAAAATTTTTGCTTTTGATGAGTTTATTAAACAAGACACCTCGATGGAGGGACTTTCAAAGCTAAAACCTTCGTTTAGAAAAGAGGGAAGTGTTACAGCGGGCAATGCATCCGGATTGAATGATGGAGCCGCTGCGGTTTTGTTAGCATCGGAAAGAGGAGTGAAAAAATATAATTTAATACCTAAAGCAAAAATTATTTCATCTGCCGCAGTAGGTGTAGAGCCCCGTATAATGGGCATAGGTCCTGTCGAGGCAGCAAACAAGGCAATTGCAAAAGCGGGGTTATCATGGAAGGATATTGACATTATAGAGTTAAATGAAGCATTTGCAGCCCAATCGTTGGCGTGTATTCGCTGTTGGGGATTAAAAGATGACGATGCGCGTATTAATCCTAATGGAGGCGCTATTGCCATTGGGCATCCACTTGGAATGAGTGGAGCTCGTATTTTAAATTCAGCCGCCATAGAATTACACGAGCAAAATAAAAAATATGCGCTTGTAACTATGTGTATTGGCGTGGGTCAGGGGTATGCTGTTGTAATTGAGAAAGTATAGTATGAGACAGAATATTTCATCTGGAGCAAAATGGGAAGAAATAGTTGGCTATAGCAGGGCAGTGCGTGTTGGCAATCTTATAGAGGTGTCAGGCACCACTGCAGTAGATGAAGATGGTAATGTAGTAGGCGAAAACGATTATTATACGCAAACTAAATTTATTCTTAAAAAGATCAAATCTGCTATAGAGCAAGCTGAGGGTAAAATGGAAAATATACTTAGAACAAGGATTTTTGTAAAAGATATTACAGCGTGGCAAGAGGTAGCAAAAGCTCATTTAGAGTTTTTTAAAGATATAAAACCTTCAACTTCTATGGTTGAAGTTAGTGCCTTGATTGATAAAAAATTGCTAGTAGAAATTGAAGCTACGGCAATTATTTCTTAAATAAACTAAACTAAACTAAACTAAAACTGTATTAAGTATGGAAGCGTTCGTAAAGACACAGATTAGAAATTCAATAGCCACAATTACATTTTTTCATCCTCAAAGTAATTCGCTGCCGGGAGCTATCTTGCAAGAGTTGTCGCAACATATTGCAAAAGCCGGAGAAGACAGCAATGTTCGTGTTATTGTATTAAAAAGTGAAGGAGACAAAGCGTTTTGTGCAGGAGCTTCTTTTGATGAGCTTGTTTCAATAAGCAGCATGGAGCAGGGGAAAAAATTCTTTTCAGGCTTTGCTTCTGTTATTAATTCTATTAGAAAAGCGCCAAAATTTGTAATTGCTCGTGTTCAGGGAAAAGCTGTAGGTGGGGGAGTGGGAATAGCTAGTGCAGCGGACTATACGTTGGCACATGATTCTGCTTCAGTAAAACTAAGTGAACTAGCTGTAGGTATTGGCCCATTTGTTGTTGGACCGGCAGTAGAGCGAAAAGTTGGTAAGTCTGCATTCACAGCCATGTCAATTAATGCAACGGAATGGTTTTCCGCTGAATGGGCTAAAGAAAAGGGATTGTATATTAATACATTTCAAACACTAGAAGAATTGGATGCTGCAGTGATTGGTTTAGCTGAAAAGCTTTCTAACTCAAGTCCTGAAGCAATGAGCCAATTAAAGAGCGTTTTTTGGGAGGGAACAGAAAACTGGGATTCATTATTACTTGAACGTGCACAAATGAGTGGAACTCTTGTTTTGTCGGAGTTTACTAGAAATGCAATAGCTAAATTTAAAACAGGAGCTAGGTAGTTTGATATGGCAAACTTTAAAGAAAAACTCAATAAAATAAAGGCATTTGCATTTGATTTTGATGGGGTGCTTACAAATGGCACTATTACTCTTATGCCTGATGGGGAGCACATAAGAACTGTGAATGCAAAAGATGGATATGCTATGCATCAAGCCGTGAGTAAGGGTTATAAAATTACGCTTATTACAAGAGCATCTTCAGAGCATATCAAACTACACTTGAAAGAGGTTGGGATTACCGATATTTATTTGAAATCATTTGATAAACTGGAATCACTAACCGATTTTGTTTTTTCTAATCATATTGATTTTGAAGAGGTGTTGTATATGGGAGATGATGTGCCAGACATGGAATGTATGCAAAAATGTGGGGCTTCAACTTGCCCTGCTGATGCGGTGCATGAAGTAAGGGCAATATGTGATTACACCTCGCCATTCAAAGGAGGCGAAGGTTGTGTAAGAGATGTGATTGAGCAAGTTTTGCGGTTGCATAATAAATGGGTAAATTAAAGCATGGTATTTTCATTTCTTAAACTTATACGTTGGCCAAATTTGTTGATTATTGCGTTTACTCAATACGCAATTAGATGGGGTGTTATTTATCCTGTTTTGCATTACGTAAACTCCGTTTTGCATCAATTGTATCCCGACATTGTACGCGAAACTCTTATTTCTATGCAATTGAGTGAGTTTAACTTTTTTTTAATTGTATTTTCCACTGTGTTGATTGCAGCTGCAGGTTATATTATAAACGATTATTTTGACGTAAAACTCGATAGAATAAATAAACCCGATGATGTATTAATTGATGTGAAAATTTCTCGTAGAGCTGCTATTATGTGGCACTGGGTTTTAAACATTTCAGCCCTTTTAATTGCACTCTATTTAGGCTTTTTAACAAATACGTGGAAAATAGTTGGACTTATCTATTTTATGTGTGCCAGCGGATTATGGTTTTATTCAACAACATTTAAAAAGCAATTTTTAATAGGTAATGTTTTAGTTGCCTTATTTACTGCGCTTGTTCCAATTTTGGTAGGACTTTTTGAAATTCCATTGCTACTTAAAAAGTACGGCTATCTGTTTATACAGACAGGTATTGATATATCATTTATGTATAAAGCCATTATCGCTTTTTCGTTTTTTGCATTCTTAACTACACTTATTCGAGAACTGATAAAAGATGTGCAAGATATAGAGGGAGATAAGGCTTATGGTTGTGAGACTTTGCCTATAAAGTGGGGAATAAAGAAAGCTAAGTTGGTACTTTATAGTTTATGTGTTGTAACTATTGGATGTATTGGATACCTGATGAAATCGCAATATGCAGACGGAGCTGTTTTGTCTTTTTATTATTTACTTTTTGCAGTTCAAGTTCCTCTTTTTGTATTGATTGTAAGTGTTTTTAGAAGTGTTGAATATAAAAGCTTTTGGCTTCCTTCCTTAATTACAAAAGTAATTATGTTTTTGGGGGTTATGTATTCAGCGGTAATTTATATAAGTTTTGTAAAATAATTTAATCGATGAACGCAACGAATCCTCTTTTGCAAAAAGGATATAAATATGTTTTAGCTTCAAAATCGCCTCGCAGACAATATTTGCTAAAAGAGCTTGGTGTTGATTTTGAAATTCGTACCAAAGATGTTGATGAATCATTCCCCGTTAATTTATGTGCAGAAGAAATTCCACTTTATTTAAGCAAAAAGAAAGCAGATGCATTTAGGGATGAATTAGGTAATGATGAAGTGATAATTACATCGGATACTATAGTGTGGATTAATGGTAAAGCGCTAAATAAGCCCGAGTCATTTGAGGAAGCCAAGTATATGCTTCAAACATTATCCGGAAAAATGCATGAAGTATTTACCGGAGTTACTATTCAATCGAAGCACAAGCAAAAAAGTTTTTACGCTTGCACTAAAGTTTTTTTTAAAACACTTACTGAGCAAGAAATTACTTTTTATGTAGAAACCTACAAACCTTATGATAAAGCGGGTAGTTACGGTGCACAAGAATGGATTGGGTTAATTGGCGTAGAACGTATAGATGGTTCTTACTTTAATGTAATGGGATTGCCTGTTAAAGAATTATACGAAGAGTTAATTCGTTTTTAGTAGATATCCTGCATTTCAATTAAGTCTGCAACGTCCTTATATTTTATTTTTCTAATTTCTTTCTCTTTTAATTTTCGGGGTATTTCAGAACCAATTACATCATTGTTGTCAGTTGGGTCAATTTGCGAGTTTATGTCTAACGCATCATACATTGTGAAGTTATTATATACTTTTTTAGTTTTCCCAAAGCGTAAGGTAAGTCCTACGTTTACAAATAAGCTAGGTTCTATCTTAGATCTTAAAAAGGGTTTAACAATTCCCTTTTTATTTGTACTATAACCAAACGAAGAGACAGCTACTTGCCTGTTTCTTGCAATGCCACTTCCAAAAAAGAAAGATAAATTTGTTGTAGGAATAAAAAAGAAATTGAAGCCGGAGGTTAGCTCGTAACGGGCAAACTGAATCGTTTTTTCATTTGCATTATAGAGTGTATCTATGTTACTAATTGTATATAATCCGCCTGTTGGTTTGGTAAACAAGCTAAACGAAACATAGTTATTTACCGGAATTATCAACGAAATATTTCTAGGTAATGTTAAATTCAAATGAATACCATCCAATGCTCCAAATCTAAACCCAATAATTGGAAGCCTGTATCGATTCCCGAATAAAAATGTTTTGGTAATTCCAAAACGATAACTAAAATTTTTATTTACAGTGCGGTTGAAAATTAAAACAGATGCATACCTAAGTTCTCCTTTGTTGTCGATATTATTATAAACCATAAATGGAGAAAAGTTGTAAAACCATGTATTCTTTTTGCCTGTATTATAAATAGCCCTTAAGCCAATACTGATTTTTGAAAACTGATAATGGGTAGGAAGGTTAGAAATGTATGGCGTGCCGATAAAATAGTTTCCAACTGCCAATAAATGGAAGTTTTTAATGGTTACGGAATCTTTCTCAAAATAATCTTTTGTAAGTAGAGGAATAATAAATCCGCTGCTTACGCTTGAAAAACCATAGCTTCCGATTTGTTTGTTGTTTGACTGTTTGTTGGGTGTAGAGTAATAATTAGAGTAGAAAGTATTTTTAAAATAATGTTTAGGTATCTTGGCATTTGTTGAATCATTTGCAGATAAACGACCTGTGAATACAACAACAAGAATTAATAAAAAAGCTCTACTCATTTTATTTTTCTTTTAGTTGTTTTAATAATTCTCTTTTAAAATCATCCTCTGCTTTATAAAGTAGCGCAATTTTTTTTGAAGATAAAATGAGTTTAAGCTTTTTGTGAAGTTCTTTTTGTAAGTCCAAATCTTTTTGTTTTAAAAGTATATCATCATCAATCATTGCTTCTATTTCTTTATCGGGCATGCCTTCGTAGCTATCTTTTAAATTCTTTCTATTTTGGCGTTGTACAATTTTCAAATCTTCTCGTTTTTGTTGGTACTCATTGTACAAAGGCCAAAACTGCTGTGCTTCTTTGCTAGTTAAATCAATGCGTTTAGTAATGAAGGCTACTTTTAATGATTCTATTCTTTCTTTGCCATTGCCTTGTTGAGCATGGAGTAGCCCTGTACAAAGCAGCAAAATAAGCGTGATTAGAATAAGTGTATTTTTATAATTCATTTGCAATCGTATTAATATCAATTGTAGATTCTGCCAAGTATTCTGTTATTTCATCTGTATTAGCATTTGCGTCTGCAAAAGCGGTCGAGATAGCATCAATATCGCTTTCCTCTATTAAAAGTGCTTCTTCAATTTCGGAGTTATCTGTATAATTTTCTATAGAAGTTTTATCAGCAGATAACAGTGTGTTATTATTAGTTTCGTTTTTAGTTAAATTGGTTGCGCTGTAAAATCCTAATAACAAAACGATAACGAATGTTGCAGGTGCAAAAATTTTGGGCGACAGTAGTTGTTGCAGCCAATTCCATAGACTAAATGACGATGTTTGTGCTCCAATAAGTTGCTGTATTCTAGTTGGCAGCTCATCAAAATAATAGGCCGGTACTTCGAATGTTTTTTCATTTTTAAGCTCTTCTAGTTTAATAGAAGTAGTTAGAAAATCGGGGAGTTTTTGAAAATAACCATCAGGTACTTGAAGTTCCGTTTTATCTAATTGTGGTATGCTGGTCTGCGCAATAGTAATTTCGGTAAGTTGCGAAAAATAATTTTCCGGAGTAAGAAATGCATTTGTTTTAGGAATACTAAATAGAGTAGGAGCATACCTTTCTAGGTTATCAAAATCTTCCGGTATGTTTTTATTTAGCTCCATTAGTTTTTGTCTTATTCATATCCCTTTATTCTTGTAAAAAAAAGGAATGAAAGATTGATTATTATGTGTTTTAGACTGATTTATTTACAAAAGGTTTAATCTATATTCGTAACATATTCTTCTATTTTTTTTACTGCATGGTGATATGACGCTTTTAGCGCACCAACAGAGGTGTCTAGCACTTCTGCCATGTCTTCGTACTTCATTTCATCGTAGTATTTCATGTTAAATACAATTCGTTGCTTTTCCGGAAGTTTTAGAATGGCTAATTGCAATTTTTTCTGAATTTCATCTCCCTTAAAAAAGTGGTCGTCTTCCAAGTTTTTGGCTAACGCAGCTTCTGTTCCGTCTAACGAAACGAACATCCTAGTTTTTTTTTGATTTAGAAAAGTGATGGATTCGTTGGTGGCAATTCGGTACAACCAAGTATATAATTGCGAGTCTTCTTTAAAGTTATCTAGCCCTTTCCATACTTTAATAAATGTGTTTTGTACCACATCATCTGCATCATCATGGCTAATTACAATTCTGCGAATATGCCAATAAACACGCTGTTGGTATTTGCGCACCAGTAAATTAAAGGCATAGTGCCTGGTATCTTGATTTCTGAATTTAGTTAAGAGTTCTTTGTCTTCGGAATCAAGCATTCGTTATTTGTATTCAATTGAAGAGTTCTGTCAATTATATGCGATTTGACAAAACAAAACAGAAAAGGTTTAATCTGATAATAAATTATTTCGCTTTTCTAGAAATTGCTTTTAATGCAGCATCTACAATATTAGTAGTGTCCAAGCCATATTTTTTCATTAATTGGTCGGGCGTGCCACTTTCTCCAAAACTATCGTTTACAGCTACCATTTCTATTGGAGTAGGTTTTTCTAATGCCAAATACTGAGCAACACTATCACCTAAACCTCCGTTGCGCTGGTGTTCTTCGGCAGTAACAACGCACTTTGTTTTTAAAACAGATTTTAAAATGGATACTGTATCTAAAGGTTTTATGGTATGAATATTAATAATTTCAGCAGAAATTCCTTTTTCTGCTAATATTTCTCCTGCTTCAATTGCTTTCCAAACCAAATGACCGGTTGCAAAAATCGTAACATCCGTTCCTTCGTTTAGCATAATAGCTTTTCCGATTTCAAATTTTTGGTCGGCAGGTGTAAAATTTGGAATTGTAGGTCGCCCAAAACGTAAATAAACCGGGCCAACATGGTGCAAAAGAGCCATGGTGGCTGCTTTTGTTTGGTTGTAATCGCAAGGATTTATAACTGTCATTCCCGGCAACATTTTCATCATTCCAATATCTTCTAGTATTTGGTGTGTAGCTCCATCCTCGCCTAATGTAAGTCCGGCATGCGATGCGCATATTTTTACGTTCTTCCCTGAATAAGCTATAGATTGGCGTATTTGATCATACACACGTCCTGTAGAAAAATTAGCAAAAGTACCGGTAAATGGTATTTTGCCACCAATAGTCATTCCTGCAGCCATTCCCATCATATTAGCTTCGGCAATTCCAACCTGAAAAAATCGATTAGGAAATTCTTTTTGAAAAGCGTCCATTTTTAGAGATCCGGTTAAATCGGCACAAAGTGCTACCACACGTTCATCTTTTTTTCCTATTTCTAAAAGCCCGGCACCAAAGCCCGAGCGAGTGTCTTTTTTTTCTGTGTAAGGGAATTTTTTCACTGTATAATTAGGTTTTGATTAATAGATTTAATTATTCGCCTTTAAAATTAGGTTCTCGTTTTTCTAAAAATGCATTTATTGCTTCTTTGCTATCTGCAGTCAGTCCTGCCTCAACTTGAGCAAATGCTTCTTGATTTAGTTGTTCGTTAAGCGTGTTATTAAAAGATTGATTCAAAAGTTTTTTTGTTAATGCCAAGCCTTTTGTTGGCATATTGCTAAGTTTAGTTGCTAGTGCTAACGATTCTGTTTCTAGTTGGTTTTCATCAATGGATTTGTAAATTAAACCTAACTCAACAGCTTCGGATGCCGAAATTTTTTCAGCTAAAAAAGTCATTGCTGTTGCTTTTTGTAAGCCAACTAATCGTGGTAAGAAAAAAGTTCCACCGCTATCGGGAATTAAGCCAATTTTACTGAAAGATTGTATGAATGAAGCTGTGGATGATGCCATTACTAAGTCGCATGCAAATGCAATATTAGCACCGGCTCCTGCAGCAACACCATTTACGGCACATACAACAGGTTTTTCTAACGCACGTATTTTTAATACTATTGGATTGTAATGTTCTCTAACAAATTTTTCGATTGTTGCCGCATCCATGTTGGTGGCTTCAGCCAAATCTTGCCCTGCACAAAATGCTTTGCCCGAGCCGGTTAGTAATATAGCTCGAACAGTTTTGTCAGCAGCCGCTTTGTCTAGTTCCTGCTGCAATGCCAACGCCATTTCTCTATTAAAGCTGTTGGCTTTATCAGGTCTATTTAGGCTAATTTTCAAGACTTTATTGATGTGTTGACTTGTAATGACAGACATAGAAAATTCTTTTTTATAAACGCAGCTCAAATTACGTATTTTTGAAAGCTATTCAAAATAAGTGAAGGGTAGAAAGCAATTAAAAGTTGGGTGCAAATTAGTTGTAAAGATAGTACTTGCTATTTGCTAATTTATTCAGTATATTGATGCTAAATAAATTAGCAATGTCTGTAATATCACAAAATATAACTCATTTGCGCTCTTTACTAGGGATATCGCAAGAAAATTTAGCAGAAAACTTAGGGATAACAAGAGGTAAGGTTTCTTCTTATGAAGAAGGTAGAGCCGAACCCAATATTGAAACACTGATTAAATTGTCTAAATTTTTTCATGTTGCTGTTGATGCCTTGATAAAATCAGATTTGAGGCGAACCGATATAAAATCATTGTTTAAGGTAGGAGAGAATAGATTGTTGTTCCCGGTAATGTTGGATAAAGACAACAATGAATTAATAGAGCTTATCCCGCTAAAAGCATCTGCAGGCTATTTGAATGGCTATGCAGATCCCGAGTATTTTGATTCAGTACCACGAATGAGTTTGCCCTTTGTGCCTGCCGGTAAGCACAGAGCGTTTGGTATAAAAGGAGATTCTATGCCGCCATTGCGCGAAGGCTCTTTTGTGGTAGGAAAGTATGTTGAATCGATAAACGATGTAAAGGATGGAAATACATATGTAATGCTTACGAGGACTGAAGGTGTTGTATATAAGCGTGTATTTAGAGACCCTAAAAATAAACACATATTTCATTTGCATTCCGATAACAAAGTATATCATCCATACGAGGTAAAAGCGGAAGATGTTTTAGAGGTGTGGGAATATATTTGTTCTTTAAATATTGGGGCATACAAGGAAGACGAACTGAATCCTGCCAGTATCTTAAACATGCTAAAAGCGTTGCAAGTGGAGGTAAAGTCTATTCGACAAGGGAAATAATAAATTATTAGTCTGATCTAATATTTTATTTGTGAAAAACTAGTTTAGGTTTATCTATATAAGATATTTATCTTTTATTATTGGATTAACTTGTAGATTATCAATTACTTATATCTATTTTATTCTTTTTTATTTGTGTTTAGATTCCTTAACTCTTTTGTTTTTTATTAATCGGAAATAGAAAATATAATGTATATTATCATTGTAGAATAAACTATTCACGCAATGAAAAGAAAAATATCATTTTTTATATCAATAGTTGTTTTTTTTATAAAAACGCTTTCCTCTCAAACAAATTTTATATCAGTATCAAGTACAGTTCCTTCGGATATAACAATTTGTGGAGAGAGTAAGTTGTTTTCATTAACAATTAATAATCCATCTACGTTTAATTTGACTAATTTTTCTGTTAGTGTTGCTATGCCTACGGGTGTTAATTATGTGCCTGGGTCAGTAACAGGCTTTGGGCAGTCATCAATTGCTAATTTAAGTGCTCCAACTTTTACTTTAGCGAGTTTAGCTCAGGGTGGTTCTGTTGTAATAACCTATTCTGCTTCTGTAGAATGTAGTGTTTTAGGTTATTTGTCTTTAGGGAATCCAATTGAAAACACATATACTGTCAATTATATTGCAAATTCTGCACCGTACACTTTATCAAGTACATCACTAAATTATCAAATAAAGGAACCTAATTTATCCATAACAAACTTTTCAAATCAATCGTTTGCAGGTAGTGTTGGCGGAACTTTTACTAGATGTTTAACAATTACAAATGGGGGTTTGGGTGCTATTAGCCAGTTTACGTTGTCGGATGCTCATGGTGGAGATATTCAAATAACTTCAGTTACAAACGGTACGATAACTTCCAATACTTCATCATTAACAACTATTCTACTTAACGGAGCGCATTTTACCGGAGTAGGAAATGGAAATGCGTTGTTGGAAAGTGGGGAGAGTATTGTTATATGTGAAAATGTGAAAATTAATGGTTGTAATTCGGTTGCTTCTACTATTAAAGCTCAGTGGGGATGTGGTGGTCAAACGTGTCAGGAAGCAGAAACTGTAGGCAATGTAACATTTAATGGTTTAACCCCCAGTTTAAAATTAACTCCGAAATCTAGTTTGTCTAATTGCTTAGGAGTAGGAACCGGAGATCAACAGCAATTACTTATTGAAAATATTGGAGCAGGAGTTGCATCTAATGTTTCTATCGAAATTTTTCAATCGCTAAGCAACGGATTCTCTCCTTCATTTCAATCGTCTTTTAATTCGTTTGAGATAAAAGTAAATAATGGTGTATTTGCTCCGCTAACACCAACGTTAACAAAGCAAAACCAAAATGTTTCATGTTTGAACGGGAATACGATTGGAGGAGCAACTTTCGTAATCCCTCTTATTAATGCGGGAGACTCTGTTATAATCCGATGGAATCAATTTTCATGTTGTGCCGATCCATATATTGGGGGGTGGAATTATAAAGGTAGCTATTCAGATATTTGTTCTAATGTGATAACCTTGGTTGAGAAGACTGGGAAGTCATTCAAGTCCATACGAGGAACTCTTTCAAATAATATTTCACCTGCAAATATAGTTTCCGGATCAACGGGCGTGTTTAATTTTTTAATTTCCGGTTATCAGAATTCATATCCGGCTCCAACATCTAAGCAATGGAAAGCTTTGTTCGTGCTATCTCCGTGTATTACATTTACGAATTCAGTTTCTAATATAAGAATTAGAAATGCCGTTGGTACAATTACTCATAATCCAACTTCAATTGCAGTTACAGGAAATTCTGTTGTAGCTACTTTTACTACAAGTATTGTTTCTGATCAAGCAGAGGTGATGATTGATTTAGGCGCAAATTGCTCTTCTTGTGCAGGCGGAGTTTCCAGTGTTGAATTATATTTATCTTATTTACCAACAACAACATCGTGTTCTTGTGAAATGCTAATTATGGCCGATACAGGCTACACCAATGTAGTATGCCCTCAAAGTTGTGTTGGTTTAAATTTTAAAAATTTTACTGCATTAAGATCTAATTACGGATTACCTGATAACGACAATAATGGGGTAGAGGATGCCTCTGGTAACATAAATACGAGTTTGATTAGGCGTGACAGATTAATGTATCACGATACGTTAGAAACATCATTTTTTGCAACTGTAAAAACAAATAGTGTTTATCCCACTTGGAATTATTGTTACGCATCTTCATCCATTACAAATGGAGAGTACTTAAATTATATTGGAGGGGATTTGAAAATATATAGAAACAACGCATTGTTTGCTACTTGTAGTATATCACAAGCTGTAACTTCTACCTCTGTCACATTCAACTATGATTTAAGTGCTTCGGTTTTAATTGCTAATGGATGTGTTCCATCCAACTTTTTATATCTGAATAACGATTCATTAGTTTTTAAGCCAAGATATAGAGTTGTTAAAAATCAATACAACGGAAGCTCTACCGGTAATCCAAGTATTACAGCGCAGATAAGCAACAGTTTTTATTTAGCCAATATAGCTAATCCCGTAAGTTCGGTTAATAAGTTTTCGTGCAATACGTTTAATGGCTATGTTACAATTATTGGTTATTATTTTACCAATTATGGTCCTGGGGCGTACAATTCTATTGGTTGTAATGATTTAGTAGCTACACAAAATTATTATTTAAGTATTGGTCCTTGTTGTTCCAACTATGCTGGAGGAAATTTATTCCCTTATGAATACAGATCTTGGAGCTTTATTGATACCATGACAGTTACTATACCTACTGGATACTCCTTTAAGGCTGCGAGTATTTATGAGTATCAAACGGCAGGAACTCAAGTTACGGCATTAACATCTACTTTGGCAATAACTCCAATAAATCCTAGCTCTAACATATTGGTGTTTCCAGTAGGAAATTTATACTCGGGTATTAATCCTACAATACATAGAAGCGATGATGGGTTTTATGGAATTTTCACTATTACAATTTCGCCTAATTGCAATGTGGTACAAAATACAACTTCGAATATATTGTATACATGGAAGTTTAATCCTTCTGCTCAACTAGATTCTTCAACATCAAGGTTGATAAGTACTAATGGCGATGGTGTTTTGTATTCAGGTCCCAACTTTTTTCTACAAGCCGACTACCCATCTCAAGTTGCAACTAGTTCGGTGGTGTGTTGGAATATTTCAGTCTCTAATGTTACTAATAATAACGCTCCAAATACATGGATTGCTTCACAAGGTAATACAGGTGTAGTTATTACTGCCATTAAGGACTTGTCTAATAATAATGTAATTTCACCTGTTGGAGGAATTTACCAATTAGGAACTTTAAATGCGGGAGCCACAAAGAATTACCAAGTTTGTACTTCTTACTTGGGTTGCACCCCTGACAGTTTAATACTGGTTCAAAGTTGGAATTGCAATGGGTATCCGGCAAACATCAACGCTAATACTTGTGTGTCGCCTAAATCAATGAAACTTAAAGTATTTCCTCAGACGCCTTTATTAGTAACTAATGTCATTTCACCCTCAAGTTCTATTAACTTATGCGACACATCTACCTTTGTTGTAGAGGGGCAGAATATTCAAATGGGAAATGCCTATTCGGTATTACTCAATGCCCAATTACCGGTTGGAGTAACAATTGTCCCTGGGTCGTGCCAAATTTTATATCCAATAACATCAGGATATGTTCCATTAACAAATCCAACAAATGTTGGTGGCACAAATTGGCAGTGGAATATTTCAACATTAAATTCTACAATCGGAGGAAATGGATTACAAGGAATTTTATCTCCGACTTTAAATGCTATAAAAGTTAAGTTTCAAGTAACTACAGATTGCAGTTACTTGTCGGGGAGCACAGCTGTATTTTATTATCAAGCTCAGAGTTTTTGTGGCTCACCCGCAGGGCGTTTAGTAACATTGTCTTCACAGCTTTCAATTACTGGGGCTACTCCAAATTATTTTGCAGATGTAAAATTAAAAGAGCTAAACTATATTACTCCATGTAATGGTAGTCAAATATTGAGAGTTCGTGTAAAAAATAATGGACCCTTAGCATTTGGAGGACAGGATTCTGTTACGGTTATGTTGCCACTTGGTGTAACATACACGCCTGCTTCATTTATAGGAGTTCATAATTCACCTGTAAATACAAATCCAATTTCCTATATATTTAATGGCTCCCAGTACGTTTCGTGGTTATTGCCATCTGGTGTATTGGCAGGAGATAGTACCGTTTTTACTATTGGGTTTCAAGCTGCAGCAAATGTTTTATCGTGTAACGTGTATCAGTTTTATGCAAGAACAACAACTTCCACCAACGTACTTTGTGTAGCAAGTAATCAAATGTGTGGAATTAGTGTCTTAACAGGGCTAGATACATTAGATATTTTTTCACTCAAATCACTACTTACTTTTACTAATGTTTCGGGGTATAGTGTTCCTAATCCACCTAATGGAGAAACAGCACATGTTTCTTTTGATATCGTTAATTCGGGAGAAACAGTTGCGCCCGGGTTTAATACGATATTAGGTTTTTATTTTGATTTGAATAATAACGGTATTGTTGATATTGGAGATAATTTAATTGCAACAGATACAATTAATACTATTATTCCAGGTAATAATGCAGTGTTCCCTTATAGTTCAGTATTTAATTTTCCGGCAGGTGTTGCTTGTAGAATGATTGTTGTGGTAAATCCGGCAACGAGCTTTTGTGTTTGC
Organism: Bacteroidota bacterium; assembly: GCA_017303975.1. Lineage (NCBI taxonomy): Bacteria > Pseudomonadati > Bacteroidota > Bacteroidota bacterium. The sequence goes on along the minus strand of JAFLBG010000017.1, from coordinate 19,900 downwards.
GACCCTGCTCAATTGCCATTTAGTCTGCCTCTAAGAAATCAAGCAACAGATACAAGCTTGTGCGATGGACAAGCTGCTATTATTGGAGCTAATCCAATTATTGGATATACTTATAGTTGGAATTCTTCTTCCGGACTAAGTAATACTGCTATTGCAAATCCGGTGTTTACGGCTACTAATTCAGGTATAAATCCATTAACAACTATTTATACGGTTACTGTAAATCGTGCCGGATATTGCAGTTCAATTGATACTGCAACAGTTGTAGTGTATAATAAACCTGTAGCTTTTGCAGGTGTTGATTCTTCTTATTGTGCCGCTAATAGCGTACTTATGACGGGCACAAATACGCAAGGTTCTTCTACAGGTATGTGGAGTCAGTTGGTTGGAGCACCCACCAATGCAACTTTTGCAGTTCCTGCAAATGCGAATACGAATGTTACCGGTTTGCAAGAAGGAACATATGATTTTGTTTGGACTGTAAATAATGGGGTATGTGCCGCAGCAAAAGATACTGTTAAAATTAAAACGTACAACGTGCCTATTGCAAATGCGGGCGCAGATATTTCGATTTGTGCTCCTAATGCATCTGCTTCCTTTGGAGCGACTCCTTTAACCGGATTGTCAACTGGTGCTTGGGTTCAATCTTCGGGAGCAACTACGGCAGTAATCTCTAATTCTGTTTCGCCTACATCTTTGGTTAGTAATTTATCGGTGGGTACCTACCAGTTTGTTTGGACAGTTGTAAACGGAGTTTGTCCTTCAGCAAATGATAGCGTTCGAGTACTTGTAGCTACAGCACCAACAGCATCTGTAAGTGTTAGCGATAACAGTGTTTGTATGCAAACGTGTATTAATTTTAACGATTTGTCAATGGTTTATCCCGGAGATAACATAACATCTTGGAGTTGGAATTTCGGAAATTCGTTAACTTCTAATTTGCAAAGTCCACAAAATATTTGTTACGATTCATCAGGTGTTTATACAGTTAGTCTTACCATAAATACTGCGGCTGGTTGTGTTGCAAGCACTACGTTAGGAGGGGGGATTACAGTTTATTCAAGCCCTCAGGCTAGTTTTAATGTCACACCAAGTGTGGTAGATATGGCTAATCCGGTTATTCAAGTTACAAATACAAGTTCTGATTATAGTTCGTGGGCATGGAATTTCGGTGATAATAGTACGTTGGATTCGGTGAATGCAAACCCTTCTCACACTTACCAAGCAACTAATTTGTCGGGCTATGTTGTTACGTTAGTTGTTACAAATCAATATGGGTGTTCCGCAACTGCTCAGAAAATTGTAGTTGTAAACGAAGACTATTCTATTAATATTCCAAATGCATTTAGCCCGGATGGAGATGGAATAAATGATTTGTTTGTAGTTAAAAATCTAACAAAGTGGGGTAGGAATAAGTTTGAAGTGTTTAATAGATGGGGCGATGTTGTTTATTCTAAAGATAACTATGCAAATGATTGGGATGGAACAGTAAATGTATCTTCGGCAAAAATTGGGAATAATAAAGTGGTAGCCGGTACCTATTATTTTATACTTACAATAGAAGATAAAACGTATAAGGGATATATCGAAATTCATTGGAAATAACCATTTCTATGTCTTGAATAAGGCGTAGAAATGGTATATATTTACTTACTTGCAAATGAGTAAATCCCTAAATGAGTGAAAGAGGTACATTTTTTTTAAAAAAAGGAATCTTATTGTACTTCTTTATATTGTTGTATCTATACTCAGACTCTCAATCAGTTTCACTAAATCAGAAGAAATGGATAAACAAACCATTTGAACATAAAGAGTTTATTGAAAACGTTGGACAATTTACAGCGCAAACTAATTTTAGAAATGATAGTATTTTATATGCAATAGATAATGGCGGTGTTCAAATTTATTTTACTACCAAAGGATTAACATTTCGTCATGATAAATTAGAAGTAATAGACAAAGAGAAGGAAGAAAGGGAGAGGAAAAACAAAGAATCTGTAAATATAGAAAAACTAGAGGGGGATGAAGTTCCTAAGATATTCCTGCTGCACATGGAGTGGCAAAATGCAAATGCTAATCCAACAATTTTAGCGGAGATTCCGTCTGCGCACTATTTTACGTATCCCGATTTATCGAGTAAATCCAACCCCAAAACTTTTATCGCACACACCTTTAGAAAAATTATTTATAAAAATATATATCCCAATATTGATGTAGAGTATGTTTTTCATGAAGTAGAAGGAATAAAGTATTCATTAATTCTTCATCCCGGAGCCAATCCTTCTCAGGTGGCTATGAAGTATACCGGAGCAAAAAAAATAACAAAAGATGAATCGGGAAATATTCTTTTTGCCACAGCGTTTGGAGATGTGGTTGATCATGCCCCCATAACATTTTATGATTTCGATAAAAGAAATATTCCATCTGGTTTTTATGTGTCTGACAGTACCATTTATTTTAAGCTAGGAAAATACGATACTACAAAAATGGTTGTAATCGACCCTTGGGTTACAAACCCCACTTTTGCAACCGTAAATAAGGCGTATGATGTGGGCGTAGATGCAGCTGGTAATATTTATGTATCTGGTTCGGGGTCTCCTTGGAAAATAGAGAAGCTTAATTCTGCCGGAGTTCCGCAATGGACATATCTTACAGTCGGAATCCCAAATGGATATGGAGATTTTGCTGTTGATAATGCAGGTAATTCTTATGGCGCTTATACTAATCAGGGATATATTAAGCTTAATACGGCAGGTACTCTTCTTTGGGGACCTTTGTTTACTGGCGATAATCTATTGCGTGGCGAACCTTGGGGGTTGCAATTTGATAATACACTTAATCGATTAATTATAGCCGGAGCTTCGGGTCGAGAAGCTATCGGAAGTTTAAATCCCGCCACAGGAGCTAACACAGCTCAATTAAGTTTATCTACAACCGGAAGTGAAATAAAATCAATTGCGCAGGCTCCTAACGGAAAGGTATATTCTATAGCCAGTAGTAAACCCAGCACTACAAGTCAAGGATTTGTTAGAAGCTTTTCTCCTTCTCTTGTTCAAAACTGGAGTGTGCCTTCTGGCTATACAACCTTTGCATATTATTGCGCTATTTATAAAGATTTGATAACGTTGGCATCTAATAATTCTATTGCTGCTTCTAATTGCTACGTATATACTTATGAGGGTGTGAATTTAAAAAAACGGGATGCCGTAACAGGAAATTTAATTTCAAGTGTAAATGTTTTTGGCGCTATAGCATTAAGAAACTCAGGAATTGAAGTAGATAAATGCGAATACATTTATGTAGGAACACAAACTGGAGTAACAGTGTACGATCAAAACTTAAACTTTGTTACTTCAGCTGCTTCTCCTGGGGCGGTTTACGATGTATATGTTAGTGCAACTAACGAAGTAATAGTATGTGGCGATAAATTTGTACAGTCTTTAGGTCAACTTGTAGCACCTTGCATACATCCACCGTTAAATACAACAATTAGCATTGTTGCTCCCGTTTGTGGAAGTAGCAATGGTTCTGCCACGGTAACTCCTACAAATGGAACTGCACCATACAGTTATAGTTGGAGTAATGGGCAAACCAACTCATTAGCAACTGGTTTGTCCGCAGGAGCGTATACGCTTTATGTAGCAGATGCTTCTTGTCCAAATTTTACAGATACAACGGTTGTTACAATTAATAGTGCTAACGGGGCTGTATTAAACATGAGTCAAACCAATGTAAATTGTGGATTACAGGGCAGTGCTACTGTAACACCTGTTGGTGGCAACTCTCCTTTTACGTATTTGTGGAACAATGGTTCTACCCAGCAAATGGCTTTAGGGCTAACCGCAGGAACATATACCGTGGCTGTAACGGATAATGCAGGATGTTTTAATACGCAAACGGTTGTTATTCTAAATAATAGTGGAATTACGGTAACCACGCCTACTGTAAGTAATGTAAGTTGTTTTGGTAGTGCCACAGGAATAGCAACGGTAGGTGCAACAGGAGGTACAGGTGCCCTTTCATATGTATGGAGCAATGGACAAACCACTGCAACTGCCACAGCACTCCCGGCAGGAAACTATAGCGTAACCATACAAGATGTAAATGGCTGCACAGGAATGGGTATGATTCAAATTACTCAACCGCCAATACTAACCACAGGAAATATTACTTCCTTTAATGGAATTGCTTGCCATGGCGGAACCAATGGAAGCATTGCCGTTGCTCCTACGGGAGGTAATCCGGGGTATTCGTTTGTTTGGAGTAACGGTCAAACAACATCTGCTGCAACAGGGTTAACAACCGGTTCATACACACTAAACGTAACAGATGCAAGTGGTTGTTCAGCTTCATCGGTTTATAATCTACCTCAACCTCCAATTTTAACGGTTACTGCAAATGTTACAAATACGGACTGTGGCTTGCCCAACAACGGTTTTATAGGTGTAAGTGCTTCCGGAGGTACCCCCAATAATATAAATTTTGGGTATGCATATTTGTGGAATACCGGTGCAACTACAGGGTCAATTAATACCCTTACAGTTGGAGTTTATTCACTTACAGTAACCGATTTTGCCGGTTGTGCAAAAGTGTCAACGTACTCTATTGGTGTTGGTAATGGCCCTCCTTTAAATGCAAGTTTTACACCTTCATTAACAACAGTATGTTTGGGTAGTTTCGTAACATTTACTAATACTGGTTCTGTAGGATCCGGTTATATGCATTCATGGGCTGTAAAAAATAGCAGTAATGCAGTTGTGGGTAATGCTTGGTCAACAAGCTTAGCCTTTACGTTTAGCGTATCCGGACAGTTTGTTGTGTCTCATAAAGTTGTAAAATTTTCTCCTTTTTGTAGTACGGAGGTATTTGATACTATAACTGTTGTGCCTTGCGTTACAGTTACTGCAACCGGAGATACAGTATGTGCAGGTGCATGTGCTACTGTCTCGGCAAACGGCATTGGAGGGCTTGGAAACTATTCTTATTTGTGGAATACAGGTGCTACTACTAAAACTATAACAGCATGCCCTTTAGCAACCAGTACTTATACCGTAATTTTAAGTGATTCCGGAGGGGATAGAGATACTACAACCGCAACTATAACTATCAATTCCCTACCTACTTCAACGATTACACCAAGTAATGTGCAATGTAATGGGGGTAACAATGGTAGTGCAGTAGTTTCGGCAGGGAATGGAATTTCTCCTTATACGTATTTGTGGCAACCGGGAAATGTTACTGCACAAAGCGTTTCCGGATTATCTGTTGGAACATATAGTTTAATAGTTACAGATGCATTTGGTTGTAGTAGTACAAATACGGTATCTATTTTGCAGCCAACATTAGCTTTAGGTGTAAGTGTTTTGAATCAAGTAAGCGCAAGCTGCTTTGGTTTAAATGATGGTTGGGCAGCGGTTTCTGCATTAGGGGGTACGGGTACTTATTCGTATTTGTGGAGCAATGCCGCCATAAGTGCTACAAACACTGGATTAGTTGCAGGGACTTACTCAGTAACTGTTACAGATGGGAATAATTGTAGTGCACTTCAGTATGTTGTAATTACTGAGCCGGCTGTATTGAGCGTTTCTGTGGGTCTTACAAATGTAAGTTGCAATGGCGGCAATAACGGTAGTGCTTTAGTTATAACTGCTTTAGGTGGAACTCCGACTTATGCCTACATGTGGAGTGATGGGCAAAGTACTATTGCAGCTACGGGATTAGCAGCAGGAACCTACACCTTAGAGGTAAAGGATGCCAACAATTGTACAGCAACTACTAGTGTTCAAATCAGTCAACCGCCTGCATTGATTTTAAATAGCACAAAAACCGATGCTACTTGCTTTGCCTCTTGCGATGGAAGTGCACTTGTACAAACGGTAGGAGGAAATTTACCATTTACATATTATTGGAATTCTATTCCGGCTCAAACTGCATCTAACGCAACGGGTTTATGCGCAGGAATTTATGCTGTTACCGTAACAGATGGATTAAATTGTGTTTCAACTACAACCGTACAAATTACAGAACCAAGTCAGGTAGTTGTAAATATATCGGGACCAACAACAATTTGTTTGAGTCAATCGGTTTCGCTTACTGCTGCGAGTTCTGGTGGAATCCCTGGATATCAATATTGGTGGTCCACAGGAGAGACATCCGCAGTGTTAAATATATCACCAAGTGTTGATACGGTGCTTAAAATAACTGCTATTGATTCACGCTCATGTAATGCATCTATAACAACCACAATTGATGTAGGATTGCCATTACAGGCAATAGCTTCCCCTTCTGTAGCTGTATGTGCAGGTGATCAAACTACACTGTCAGTGAATGCAACAGGAGGGAATGGAAATTATACATTTACTTGGATTCCATCCAATGCAAATGGAGCTGCTTTTATTCTTACCCCAACACTTTCAGCAACCTACACTGTTATCGTAAACGACAATTGCGGAACACCTTCCGATACTGTAGATGTATTTGTTCTGGTAAATCAACTTCCTGTTATGTCAATAAGCGCAAGCGATACAGCTGGTTGCCCTTCTCTATGTGTTGTATTTGATAATTCCACGCCAAATACTCAGTCGGTAAATTGGCAGTTTGGAGATGGGAATACATCTTCTATTAATAGTCCAACACATTGTTTTACTCAAAGTGGTTCCTATCAAACCGCAGTAATCGTTTTTGATAATAATGGATGTAGTAACACAATGTTGTATTCTCAAACAATACAAGTTTATCCTATTCCTTTAGCAGGATTTGAACCTAACCCGGCTACTATTAATTTATCGGAAGGACAAATTCAAATTGATGACTTGTCTTTTGGGGCTGTTAATTGGTTTTGGAGTTTTTCTAACGAGAACAATTCATTTTCTACAGAACAAAATCCTATTGTTGTATTTGCCGATACGGGCACTTATATCATTAAGCAAGTAGTCTCAAATCAGTACGGCTGTATAGATTCTGTTACAAAGAAAGTAACCGTTACACCAGATTTTATATTATATATATCTAACACATTTTCACCTAATGGTGACGGAATAAATGAATTTTTTGCACCCACTGTGTTTGGAATAAAAGAGGGAAGTTATAGTCTAAAGATTTTTAATAGATGGGGGGAGTTAATTTGGGAAACTCAAAGTGTTAATGCAGGTTGGGATGGTAAGATTAATGGAACCTGGGTGCAAGAAGATACGTATGTTTGGCAAATACAGGTAAAGGATTTGGAAGGTATAAGAAAGGTATTTGTGGGGCATGTAAATGTTGTAAAATAGCTTTTAGGTGGTTTTGTGTATTTAAAACGGGGGCCTTCTCAAAAAAAACATATTTTTTTTGAGAAGACCCCCGTTTTTTGTTGTCGGTTTGTTAAAATTGTGGTATTTTTGCTCCGTTGTATTAAAATTAGTATTCATTAAAAAAATCATAACAATGTCTACATTCAGATTTAAAGCATTAGAAACAGCACTTTCAAGAACACCTGTTACCGTAAATACGCCCGAAAAAAGCGTATCTGATTTTTTTGGAGAAAATGTTTTTGGCATGAAAGCAATGCGCGAGTATATGTCGGACGAGGCGTTTGAAAGCGTTAAAAGCGCTATTGAAAATAGTACAAAGGTTGACCGCAAAATGGCCGATCAAATTGCTTCCGGAATGAAATCGTGGGCAATAGAAAGAGGGGCAACACATTATACACATTGGTTTCAGCCGCTTACTGGTACTACTGCCGAGAAGCACGATGCTTTTTTTGAGCCTTTGCCGGGTGGTGGAGCAATGGAGAAATTTGGAGGAGGACAATTGGTGCAACAAGAACCGGATGCATCCAGTTTCCCGAATGGAGGAATTAGAAATACATTCGAAGCAAGAGGTTATACCGCCTGGGATCCTACATCTCCGGCATTTTTGATGGGAAAAACACTTTGTATTCCTACCATATTTGTGTCTTATACAGGCGAAGCGCTTGATTTTAAAACACCACTATTAAAAGCCGTACATTTTTTAGATAAAGCAGCTGTAGATGTTTGTCAATATTTTGACAAAAATGTTACTAAAGTGCAAGCAACGCTAGGGTGGGAGCAGGAGTATTTTTTAATTGATACCGCATTATACAATTGCCGTCCGGATTTAATGATGACAGGACGAACGTTGTTTGGTCACGCACCTGCAAAGGGACAACAATTAGAAGATCATTATTTTGGATCAATTCCTGAAAGAGCTACTGCATTTATGAGAGAATTTGAAATAGAAGCGTTGCGCTTAGGTATTCCAATTAAAACTCGCCATAACGAGGTTGCTCCTAATCAATTTGAATGTGCTCCAATATTTGAAGAAGCTAATTTAGCTGTTGACCATAATCAGTTATTAATGGATTTGATGGAGAAGGTAGCAAAGCGTCATAACTTTAGAGTGCTTTTACACGAAAAACCTTTCGCAGGCGTAAACGGTTCGGGTAAACATAATAACTGGTCGATGGGAACAAATACCGGGAAAAACTTGTTAAGCCCGGGTAAAACACCAAAAACCAACCTCCAGTTTTTAACATTCTTTGTAAATACGATAAAAGCATTTCACGATAATGCAGATTTATTGCGTGCGAGTATTGCTTCGGCAGGTAACGATCATCGCTTGGGAGCAAACGAAGCGCCTCCTGCTATTATGTCTGTTTTTATTGGAACACAGTTAACGCAAGTGTTAGAAGAGCTTGAAAAGCGTGTAAAATCAGGAAAAATGACGCCTGATGAAAAAACAGCTCTGAAATTAAATATTGGAAAAATCCCCGATATTTTATTAGATAATACAGACAGAAACAGAACTTCTCCTTTTGCGTTTACAGGAAATAAGTTCGAATTCCGTGCTGTTGGGTCTTCTGCAAACTGTGCAGGACCAATGATGGTGTTGAATACCATTATGGCCGATCAATTGGTACAGTTTAAAAAAGAGGTTGATGCTCTTATTGCAAAAGATGTAGAAAAAGACGAGGCTATATTCCAAGTATTACGAAATTATATAGTTGCCACTAAAAATATTTTGTTCGAAGGAAATGGGTATGGCGAAGAATGGGTAAAAGAAGCGAAGAAGCGCGGCTTGAATAATATTAAAACTACTCCGGATGCGTTAGATGCTTTCGTTTCAAAAAAATCAATAAAGTTATTTAATGATAATGGCATCTTGAACGACCGCGAGCAACATGCCAGATACGATATCTATTTAGAAACATACACAAAGAAAATTCAGATAGAATCTCGTGTAATGGGTGATTTAGCGATAAATCATATTATTCCAACTGCCATTAAGTACCAGAATTTTTTAATTGAAAATGTTCGAGGGTTGAAAGATGTATTTGGTGTTGCAACCATGGAAAGTACAAAGTCTAAACAAATGCAAACTGCCGGTGCAGGATATGATGATGATAGTTTAAAGTCAAAAAAATCAAATAGTTCGGCATGGATGGATGCTTCGGCAACTCAGTTGGATATGATAAATGATATTTCCGAACATATTTCTGTTATCAAAAACAGTGTGGATGAAATGGTAGAAGAAAGAAAAAAAGCAAATAATATTGAAGATCAAAAAAAGAAAGCTGTTGCTTATTGCGAGAAAGTAAAACCGTATTTTGAAACTATCCGTTACCATGTAGATAAGCTGGAATTGCTTATTGATGATGAGATGTGGCCATTGCCAAAATACAGAGAAATGTTATTTGCAAAATAGCAGTTTCTTATTCAATAAAAAACACAAAGCCCAAACAACTGTTTGGGCTTTGTGTTTTTAAGAGAGATAAATTTCACTAACTAGAAATTTCCATTTTAATTTTTCTGTTTTTAATTTTTTCATTTCTTACCATATCAAGCGTATTTACAATTTTATCGCTTTTTATGGCTGCATATGCCGAGTGGTCAAGCACTTCAATTTTTCCCAACTCTTCTTTTTGCAATCCACCCTTTTTTAATAGCATTCCCACAATATCCATTTTATTTATTTTATCTTTTTTGCCGGCTGCAATGTAAAGTGTTTTCCAATTGCAAGGTTCAGGTATAATTAACTTTTTCGGTAAATCAATTTCTTCCGGTTTAGTGTCTAAAAACGGAGGTAGATAATCTCCTTCGTCCAATAAGAAGTAGGCTGTTCCACTTGCATTCATTCTCGCGGTTCTGCCATTTCGGTGAATCATTACATCTTGCGTGGTTGGCAGTTGATAATGAACAATAGCTTCTAGCTCAGGTATATCAAGTCCTCTGGAGGCTAAATCGGTAGTAACGATTAACTGAATGCTTCCGTTTCTTAGCTTTATCAATGTCTTTTCTCTATCTATTTGTTCCAATCCCCCGTGATAAATGCCATGCTCAATAGTTAGTTTGGTTAATTGCTCTGAAATTCTTTCAACAGTATCTCTATGATTGCAAAACACAATCTTTGATTGATTACCAATGCTACCCAACAATAAAAACAATGCATTGAATTTATCTACACCCTTTGCTCTGGTAAATTTCATTTTTAATGTAGGCTTGGTATCTTGCGATGGCGTTGTAAAATCAAGCACTGTCGGATTTTCAATTCCAACAAAATCTGGAATAAGTTTTAACTCGGTAGCAGAAGTTAAAATGCGTTTTGTAATGTTGCGCAAATAATTTATTATAAAAGACATTTCTTGATGAAATCCTTCTTGCAAAGATTTATCAAATTCGTCTAAAATAAGTGTGTGTATCGTTAGACTAGAAATTGTCCCTCTTTTTATATGATGTGCTATGCGTCCCGGAGTGCCAACAACAATATGTGGATTGGCATCTAAATTATTTTTTTCTATTTGAGTTGAATGTCCGCCATAACAACAAGTTATGCTAAGACCGCTTTTCATTTGCTTAAATACTTGTTCTATTTGTATGGCTAATTCGCGAGAAGGAACAAGAATTAAAGCCTGTGTATTGTTTGCTTGCGAGTTGATTAACCGTAACAATGGCAATAAAAACGCCAATGTTTTTCCCGATCCTGTTGGGGAAATTAGCACTACCGAATTATTGTCGATAATAGCTTTTCCAACATCAACTTGCATTTTATTTAATGCATCAATATTAAAGCGCGATAAAATTTCAGAGTGGTTCATACAATTATTTGTTGTAATGTACTAAACAAATAGTTGTAATAAAATTGAGGGGTGAAATAACTTTAACCAGAATTAACTTAAACACTAAGAAGCTTTTCGATGTCAAATTTTTTCATTTGCATAAAAGCATACATCACTTTGGGTGCTTTTTCGGCATCACTCATTAGCTTACCTAAAATGCTTGGCACAATTTGCCATGAAACTCCATATTTGTCTTTCAACCAGCCGCATTTTCCTTCTTGTCCATCAATGGTAAGTTTGCCCCAATAATAATCTATTTCTTGTTGATTTTCGCAGTTAACTACAAAAGATACTGCCTCGTTAAATTTGAACTCGTTGCCACCATTTAGCCCCATAAATTTACTTCCATTAATTTCAAAAATAACTACAAAGGGAGTTTCGTTAATTATTTGTGAATTTTTAAAAATAGAGCAGTAGTAAGTAGCAGCTTCTTTGGCATTGTTATCAAACCATAAACACGGATAAATGGATTCTGTCATATGATTTATTATTATTGACCTTGAGGGAATTTACTCATATCCATATAAAAAATTTCCCATGTATGTCCATCAAAATCTTCAATTACTCTCATTTGCATAAAGCCATAATCCGTAAATGGTCTTGGTTCGGTAGCACCGGCTTTTACAGCATTATCTGCAATTTTTGTTACGGTAGTTAAGCTATCAACAGAAAGGGCGAATATTCCGGCTAAATTGTTTTTTGTATCTGCTATTGGTTTAGTAGCAAAGGTTTTAAATTTTTCATGAGTCAATAACATTACAAAAATTTCTTCGCTAAAAACCATGCAACAAGCCGTATCATCAGAAAATTGAGGGTTTTTGGTAAAGCCTATTTGCGAATACAGATTTTCCGATTTTGCAAGGTCTTTTACTGCTAAATTGATAAATATTTTTGATTTCATATTTTTAAAAAATTATTAGACCAACTTTTTTTAACGAAAAAGGAGGGAAGAAATCTGAGTTTTCAGAATCTTCCCTCCAAGTGGAGTCGGTGGGATTCGAACCCACGTCCAAACAAGGAATTAATGAGCTTTCTACATGCTTATTGTTTTTTAATTTTCGAGATTAGCTCGTATAAAACACCAACCAAAACTAATCCTTAACCTCTGATATTGTTTACTGTAGAGATATAGAGCAAACAATCCCAACTTTTATAATGTTTCGTATCGGAACGCTGTTAGGAGTGGCTTTCCGTGAAACAAAGGTTGCTAATACTTAGTATTATGCAGCCATAGCGTAGTTATACTCGCCTGTTATTTGTTTGAGAATTAGGATTTACGAGTCATATTCACAACACTCGGCATGCTTACACACCATTTCTCTCGCTGTCAAAACCATGTCGACCCCAAGGAATTAAACTCTAAATATTAATAAGACAAAGAGAAAAACAATAGTTCAATTCATAATAAAACAAAGAACAAAATAACTCAACTAGTTAAATACATAATCAACTTTGAAACTTTAAACTAGTGAACTTATTTGTAAAAGTAGCAAAAAACGTACCTTTAACCTAAATAACGCTAATATGTCAGTTTCTACCATAAAACTTGGAATTGTAAGAGAAGAAAAAAATCCACCGGATAAGCGTGTACCATTTACGCCTTTGCAATGCACTGAGCTTTTGAAGGAATATCCGAATCTAGAAATATACATTCAACCATCTACCATACGTTCTTATGAAGATTCTGAATATTTAGGCTTTGGGCTCACTTTACAAGAAGATTTAAGCAATTGCGATATTCTGATGGGAGTAAAGGAAATTCCAATAGATAAGCTTATTCCTAATAAAAAATATTTCTTTTTTTCGCACACCATTAAAAAGCAACCGCACAATAAAAAACTGCTACAAGCCATTATCCAAAAAGGAATTACACTTGTTGATTATGAAACATTAACAGATAAAGAGCACAACCGATTAATAGGATTTGGACGATATGCAGGAATTGTAGGAGCATACAATGGATTGCTAGGCTATGGAAAAAAATACGATTTATTTCATATAAAACCTGCCAATAAATGCCGAGATAGGGCAGAGATAGAGGAGGAGTTGAAACGTGTAAAATTGCCCAATATTAAAATTTTAATTACCGGTGGTGGGCGTGTTGCCAATGGTTGTGTAGAAACAGTAAGCTCCTTAAAAATTAGAAAAGTTACACCGTATGAATTTTTACACAATTCGTATCGAGAACCTGTTTATTGTCAATTACACTCCAAAGATTATTATTCGGCTAAAGATGGCAGTTCATGGAACATGAAAGACTTTTATTTACATCCGGATAGTTACGTTTCAAATTTTGTTCCCTACACAAAGGTGTGTGATTTGCTCATTACCGGGCATTTTTGGGATAGCAGAACTCCGGCACTTTTTACAAAAGATAACATGCGCAGTTCCGATTTTAGAATAAGCGTAATAGCCGATGTTACCTGTGATATTAATGGTTCGATTCCAAGTACAGTTAGGGCAAGTACTATAAATGAGCCATTTTATGGATACAATCCAACTACAGAGCAAGAAGATATTCCATTTAGAAATCATTCTGTAACGGTAATGGCAGTAGATAATTTACCTTGTGAATTGCCTCGTGATGCTTCAGAAGATTTTGGTAAAGAGTTGTTAAACGGAATAATGCCTTCCTTATTCCGCGAAGATAAAGAAGGCATTATTGAAAGAGCTACTATTGCTAGTAATGGTAAGTTAATGGAACGATTTACGTATTTGTCCGATTATATTGCTTAAGCAAATTGACAAATAACTCCGCCCATTAAAGCAAAGGTTAAAATCCAATATCCTGCATTTATAGCTATGTATTTAAATCCTTTGCGTTCAAACATAGCATTTGTTGCTAGAATAGGCAGTGCAGTAAATATTCCACCAATAATTCCGTGAAACGCACCGTGCTTAAAAGTTCTAAAGTTTGAACCGTATTTTGCTAAAAAATCTGTAAGCATTAAATTAATTTCAGAACCTGTTTCTTGAAATCCAGGCTCATTCATCAAAATAGACTGCATGTGAAATTGGTGAATAACCATAAAATTGATTGACATTGCCAAAAAGAAAGCAAACAAATAGCTCAGTCCGAAAATCAACGCCATATTAGCGCCTTTCAGTTTTTCTTCTGTTAATCCGGCCGCATTCATCCATGCATTGCCTAATACTTTTGGGTTGTACCATATAAATCCAACAACCATTGGAACTAAAGCCGCTAAGGCTAATACTAAAAAGTTAATTTGCATCATTTTGTTTGTTTTTTTGGTTTGATATCAAATATACATTTTCTTCTTTATAGGAAGATATTCATGCTTTCAATTAGATATCAATGATTTAACAATTTTATGTTAAAAACAATTCAACTTTAACCCAACAAACTACCCATTAGGGGTAGTACGCCACGGAGTAGGTTGGGCTAATTTTGTTTCGAATAAAAATTCTTAACCAAAACTTAAACTACCAAAATATGAAAAAAAATGCCCTCTCTGTACTAATGCTTTTAGGAGCTTTTGCTGCTAAATCTTTTGCGCAATGCGATGCCCCCGTTAATTTAAATGCAAGTTATTCAAATAACGTTTCTACTTTTACGTGGGATAATGTAAGCGGAGCAAACGCATATAATCTCGAACTAAAATTTCAATGGGATAGCCAATTTACACCACTTGCAACCGTTTCTGTCAACTCATTTAGTATATCTGGAATATTTCAAACTGCTCCATTAGAATGGAGAGTAAATGCCGATTGTGGCAATGCGGTAAGTGCATACTCTGCAACCCAACCTTATTCAACACCTTGCCCTGAGCCAGCTTCGTTATCAGTTTCAAATATTACCGGTACTAGCGCTACATTAAACTGGGTGCCTGAATCGGGTTATAATACAAACACTTCAGACTTTGTTGTTTCTTATCGACTAGCCAATACATCTAACTCTTGGATATCATTAGGACACACCTCTAGTCCAACAAAAAATGTTACAAGTTTATTGTCGAGTACAACCTACGAATGGCGAGTATATCAAAGCTGCATGTATGCAAATGGAAATTACGTTTATGGTCAATTTACCACTGCGTATTTACCTTGTGATGCACCAACTAACCTTATTTTAAGCAATGTTGCATCATCTACCGCAAATGTTTCGTGGGCAGGAGTTTCAGGAGGATTAACTTATTCTGTAGAGTATAAAACAGCTAATAGTTCTAATTGGTCAACTCCACTTGTTACAAGTGCAAACAATACAAGCTTGAGTGGTTTAACACCATCTACATTATATGATATTCGTGTAAAAGCAACATGTGCATCAGGTACAAGCACCTATATTACAAGCCAGTTTACAACTTATTCATCTGTTTGTGCTGCATATGGAGCAAACAGCAGCGAGTTTATTGATTATTTTAAAATTGGTAGTATAACAAGAACATCAGGAAAAGAAACCGGTGGATATGTAAATACAAATTTAAATACAAATTTAGTAATAGGCTCTAACAATGCAGGACAATTTAGTGCAGGGTTTAATCCCGGAATTGTTTTTGGCGAATATTATGCCATATACATAGATTTTAACCGTAACGGAAGCTTTACAGATGCAGGCGAAAGAGTTGTTAGTCCAACATACGTTAATAGTGGGTCGGCTGTTTATAATTTCAATATTTCTATTCCTACAACAGCAACTCAAGGTCTTTGTAAAATGAGAGTTATAATGCGCAGATCAAATTCAAATATTACACCTTGCGCAACTAACTTTAAAGGCGAAGTAGAAGATTACAATGTAACATTGGTTACAGGTTCGAATAAAACAGATAATGAAAACACTGGTTCGCTAGATACAAAAGGTTTGGTTTACCCAAATCCATCAAATGGCGAATTTACATTCGAAATGCCAATCGACAATACTATAAAGTCTTATACAGTAACAAATATGTACGGACAAGTTATTGTGAACAACGTATCTGTAAACGATAGCTATAATCAATTTCAATTGGATTTAAGTAATTTCCCAAAAGGAATTTATATTCTTACTGTTCAGGATGCTAACAATAAATTTCAAACTCATAAGCTACAAAAGAATTAAACCTTTAGAAGTTTAATATTAGATTTAAAGGAGGCTGTTTTTTAGAACAGCCTCCTTTTTTAGTAAAACAATTACCTTATAATTAACATTATGTTAAATAGAATAAAGGGTTAATTGTGTTTATATGGTTATATCTAGTTAATTGAGAAAGCACTCTCTCCTCACTTCCTTTAAAGCCAGACTAAGTTTTAAAACTGAGTAATGAAGATTTCGAACCTGTTTGTCTAAGAATAGATAATTACTAAATATACCAGTATATTACCGCACCATTCGTTAATATGCTGCTTGTTTGTTTAAATGTTAATTTTCTTTTGTAAATTTTTATACACAAATGAATAATTGAAAGTGTATAGGTCCAACTACTAATTTATAGCAATGAAAAATAAAATCTTTGCCGTTTTACTACTTATATTGTTGTTCCCCCTTTTTTCTAATGGCAAAAGCACACACCTATTTCCATTACTATTCACTGAAAATAAGGGACAATGGAATGCAAACATATTGTTTCAAACACACTCATCCGGAATGAACATAGGGTTCATGAATAATAAAATTGTGTTTGCACAAATTAAATCAGACAGTATCACAAAAACGATAAATGTTAAAAATAAAACACAGCAATTGGTGTGGAACATTGAATTTGCTAATCACAATCCGAATGCCAAATTAGTTGCCGGTGAACAAAAAATAACTAAAAGTAATTTTATACGAAGCGGAAATCCAAAGAAAAATATTGTAAACGTAGCCAACTATGCTTCTGTTACCTATAAAAATATTTATTCTAATACAGACATTGTGTATTACGAACATGGAGGCAATTTAAAATACGATATCGTATTAAATCCCGGAGCGAATTATAAAGAAATTCAGTTTGTGTGTAAAGAAACAGAGAAGCTATCAATTGATTCGAACGGAGATTTGATAATAAGAAACGCTTGGGGAACACTAACCGAAAAAGCTCCTTACACTTACCAAATTATTAACGGACAAAAAACAGAAATTGCATCCGCGTTTACGTTAGTTAATGAAAACACGTATGGCTTTGTAATTTCAGGCAAATACGACACACGTATTCCGTTAATAATCGATCCCATTGTGTTTGAATGGTCAACATATGCTGGACCTACAACTGCAGGAAATCAATCTCCTTTATGGGATATGGAAATTGACAACGTAGGTAATGTGTATGGAACAGGATATTATTATTCCAGCTTTCCTGTAACAAGTGGAGTGTTTATGGGGGAATTGGATGTTTTTGTTTTCAAACTTGACCCAACAGGTTCTAGTTTACTATGGTCAACCACTGTTGGAGGAGATGGTTCTGAAGGAGGCTATGGACTTACCGTTGATAATGCAACACAAGAGGTTTATGTTACCGGATATACAATCCCCAAAATATATAACAGTATTTGTGATTGCTTTTTCTCTAGCTCCATTCCTTTTCCTACTACAGCCGGTGCATTTAGTACTGTTATAGATGGCGGTGGTGCCGGAGGCGATAGCACAGACGCATTTGTATTTAAGTTAAATGCCGCAGGAAATACGCTGCTTTATAGTACCTATTTAGGTGGTTTAGGGTTTGATTTAGGCCACAACATTAGAATTAATGCCAACGGAGAAGCTGTTGTATCTGGTCAAACATCTCGAGTTGGTAATGATTTTCCAACCACACCGGGAGCGTTTGATGTTACCTCCAATTCATTTGATGCATTTATTTCTAAGTTAAACAATACCGGCTCCGCTCTTATTTATTCAACTTACATTGGAGGAGCAAACGGACTGGATGTTCCAGGGGCTTCTAATTATGACCACTCAACCGGAAAAGGATTACACTTAGATGCTTCCGGAAATATTTATTTAGTTGGAGAAACAACCTCTACGGATTTTCCTGTTACTCCCGGTGCGTATCAAACTGTATTTGGGGGTATGTCGGATGCGTTTGCATGCAAATTGAATCCTGCTGGAGGCGGAAGTTCAGACATGATTTGGGCGACATTCATTGGTGGAGCTGATATAGATATGGCTGCCGATCTTGCTGTTACTACAACTGGAGATGTATATATTTGCGGCTTAACAGAATCAATCAATTTTCCGATTACTCTCGGAGCTTATGACAACACCTATGATAATAATTTATGGGAAGCATTTGTTGTGAAATTAAATTCAAATGGAAATACACTGCTTAACTCTACCTTATTTGGTCATAACGGATGGGTAACAAGAGCAGAAAGTATTATCATTAATTCTGCAAATGAAGTATTCTTCTCCGGTTATGGTTACGATAGTATACCAAAATGTGGTGGTGGAATTTTACCACATGGAACATCGTATGTAGCAAAAATGAATCCTACGCTTTCTACCTTAATTTCTTGCTCTGGTTTCGGAACCTCTTACAACTCGCAAAGAACAAGCATGCAAACCATTGGCTCCGGTTGCAATTTTAGGGTTATTGTTGGGCATTGGGCAGTAGGAAGCGCAATTAAATTTCCTACCACAACTGGTGTTTTTCAGCCCAATTGGCTAATTGGAAATAATCAAACTACTGTAGGAGTATTTAAATTGCAACAAAAAATTAATGTAGGATTTATTCATTCCCCTACCCCTACTTGTGGCTCTCCTATTGTATTTACAGACACAATTGACCAATGTAATTTATGGGACCCTATAAACAATTGGCAATGGGATTTTGGAGATGGAAATACATCCACACTCCAAACTCCTACTCACACGTATTCATCTCCGGGAGTTTACCAAGTTAAATTAAAAGTTAGTTGTCCGTTAGACTCTATCGTAATTCCGGTAACAGTAACTACAAACATAAACTCCACTGTAAGTAATGATACAACTATATGTTCCGGAACATCTGCTCAACTTAGTGCAAGCGGAGGAACAAGTTATAGTTGGTCTCCTTCCCTATCAATTAGTAACTCAGGAATATTTAATCCGTTAGCAACACCCACACAAAGCACTACTTATACCGTAGCTGTAAGTCAATCAGGATGCACTGTTTACGACAGTACGCATGTTTCTGTTGTAGCATCTCCTGTAATTGTATTCACTAGTCCGAATTTTGTATGTAGTGGAGATACTACAACTATAAGTGCAACTGGGGGTGGTGCCTATTTGTGGAATACCGGTGCAACAACATCTTCCATTTCTATCTTACCTGCAATCAATTCTATTTATTCTATAACAGTAACAAATGGAATTTGTAATAGTACAGCAACTACATCTGTAAACGTTGTCCCTACTCCTACTGTTTCTGTAAGTGCAAACAATTCAATTTGTAGTGGACAGACTGCAACCTTAACAGCCTCCGGAGGTTTAACCTATCAATGGAGTAATGGAAACACAGGTTCGTCTATATCTGTCGGTCCGACAGTAAATTCAGTATATACGGTTTCTGTTTCGAATGGCTTTTGTGCAAAAGTAGATTCTGTAACCATAACAATTAACCCAACTCCATCTGCCAATGCAGGAGCTGACCAAACTATATGTGCTTTGGCTACAGCTACATTAAATGCTACCGGTGGAGGATTCTATTTATGGAGTAATGGAGCTACCACATCTTCAATTTCTATACTTCCTAGTAATACAAGTATCTACACAGTAACCGTATATAACAATATGTGTCATGATACAGATGAAGTAATTGTCTCTATAGTAACACCAATTGCAGATGCCGGAAATAATAGCACAATTACCGAAGGTCAGAGTACAACGTTACA
>JAFLBG010000016.1 GCA_017303975.1 Bacteroidota bacterium | reverse complement strand
CAACAGCCTCTTCTCAATCAAATAGTTGCTCTGGAACAGATGATGACGATGTTTGGTTTTCTTTTGTGGCAACAGCTACGGCACATAAAATTGAGCTTCTAAATGTTACTGGCTCTACCTCAGATTTGTATCATGTAGTATATGGCGGAACATGTGGCGCTCTTGGCTCTTCATTAGTTTGTAGTGACCCAAACAACAGTGTTGTTAGTGGTTTAACAATCGGAAACACTTACTACATTAGAGTTTACTCTTGGACCAGCACAACTGGACAAACAACATCTTTTAATGTGTGTGTGTCAACTATACCTCCACCACCAGCAAATGATGCATGTTCAGGAGCAATTCCAATTACAGTTTCTACAAGTACTACCTCTTGCACAAACACAACTGTAAATACATTTGGAGCAACTACAGAGTCGTATAATTCTTCCTTTTGGTCAAGCTCATACGATGATGGAGTGTGGTATAGCTTTGTGGCAGGTGCTAGCGGAGCTAGAATTACTGGATCTAACTTCTCTCCTTCCGGAACTATTGGCTGGAGTGTATTCAATGGAAGTTGCGGCTCTTTGATAGAAATTGCACAAAATGGGTTAAACTCCAATGCTCCAATTTGGGGATTAACTGTTGGTCAAACATATTACATATGCGCTTTCTATAATGGTACAGGAACAACTGGCACGTTTGACATGTGTGTTGTAAATACTACTGCATTAGGAGAAGAAGAAATTGATGCAAACGGCTTCTCTTTATATCCAAACCCTACTACCGGTACGTTTACGTTAAATTCTGCTGAGAATTTAAACAACGCTACTGTTACGGTGTTTGATATAAAAGGTCAAGTTGTGTATTCTGTAGTAAATTCTGTTTCTAACAAAGTAGAAATTGACTTGAGCGCTAATACTAACGGCATTTACTACGTGCAAATTAGCAATAACGACAATGTAATTACTAAAAAGATTGTAAAGCAATAACAGATTTATTTTGCAAGCGAAAGTCTTGGAATATAAACATTCTAAGGCTTTCGCTTTTTATGCAAATAAATGATACCTTTGGGCAAAATTTAAAACAAATTTCACATATGAAAAAAATCTACAAATTATTACTTGCAAGTGTTTTGCAACTATCTTTTTTAAGTGCATTTGCACAACCTTCAAATGACGAATGCTCTGGTGCTGTGGCATTATCTGTTGCAACCAATACAGCTTCATGCACTGTAACAACGGCAACTACCACAGCAGCCACACAATCTACAGTAGTAGCAACACTTTCCGGTTGTTGGTTTTCATCAAATGATGATGACGTTTGGTATTCATTTGTTGCAACTGCATCAAATATCGATGTTCAAATTTCAAATAGAAGTAACACTACAGAGGAAATTGGATACTCTTTGTTTTCTGGGTCTTGCTCTTCATTAACAGAGGTTAAGTGCGATAATTCACCTAACCTATTTAATTTCACCGGACTAACAATTGGTCAGACATATTATATGGCGGTGTTTTATTTAGGAACTTCTGTAAGAGGAACATTTGATGTTTGTGTTTATCAAGCACCACCACCACCGCCTGCTCCATCTAATGATGAGTGCTCTGGAGCTATTGCACTTTCTGTTGGTAGTGCTTGCACATCTCCTACAGTTGGGGATGTAGCAGGTGCAACACTATCTAACCCAACAGCATGTACAGGAACAGCCACTGATGATGTATGGTACTCATTTGTTGCAACAGCTGCTACAAATGGCATAAAAGTAACTGGCTCGTCTAGTTTTGATGCGGTAATTTCTCTTTATTCATCATGCGCATCCAATACAGAGATTAAGTGCGAAGACAATGATTTTAATCTTGGTGGAATTGAGTACCTAGTAGGCACAGGACTTACAATAGGCCAAACATATTTCGTTCGTGTGTACGACTATTATTCTGCAGCCCCAGCTACTACTACTTTCACTATTTGCGCCTCCGCTTCTGATCCTATGTCGATTGAAGATACTGATGCGAACGGCTTCTCGTTATATCCAAACCCAACTTCAGGAATGTTTACTTTAAATTCTATAGAGAATTTAAACAACGCTACTGTTACTGTGTTTGATATAAAAGGACAAGTTGTGTATTCTGTGGTAAATTCTGTTTCTAATAAATTAGAAATTGATTTAAACAACCATACAAATGGTGTGTATTACATACAGATAAACAATAACGACAATGTTATTACAAAGAAAATTGTAAAGCAGTAATAATTATAAAAGCATAAAAAAGAGGTGGTTCTTAATAAGAACCACCTCTTTTTTTTATGCAGGTTATCGTATTATATACTCGAGATTTTGGAAAAAAATTACTCCTTAAAATCATCATACAACAAATACTTTTTTCGTATTTGTTTGAATTTTTGCAGATCTCCCTCCCACGATTTTCTTATATTCTCTTCGGATACTCCATCTATTACTTGTTGCTTTAAAGTTGCGTTTCCTGCTAAAGAATTAAAATAATTATTAAAATATTTTTCCTTTTCTACGCTTAACTTGTAGCTTTCCATCAACCAAAATAAATTTATTTTTCTTGAGCTTACAGCAGTTGTATCGCTACGTAAATCATACCCGTAGCATTTTATGTTTTTATGCATGGGTTCTTTTGCTCCTTGGGTAGAAATCGGAGTAAAGCTAAATTTCATTTTCTTTAAACCCGGTTTACCAACTACTTGAAATGGAAAGTTTGTACCACGACCAACACTTACATTAGTACCTTCAAACAGAGCCAATGAGGGATATAAATAAATTGCAGTATTATTTGGCAAATTAGGAGAGGGCTTTATGGGCAGTTCATATAAATCGGAATGAGAATAATTAGTGAGTGGTATGACTATCAAATTACATTTCATTTTATTTGCCAGCCATTCTTCGCCATTAATCATTTTGGCATATTCTCCAATTGTCATACCATAAACAATAGGTACCGGATGCATGCCAACAAACGATTTATTCTTTTCTTCCAACACAGGACCATCAATATAAAAACCATTCGGGTTTGGTCTGTCTAATACAATAAGTTGCTTATTGTTTTCGGCACATGCCTCCATAACATAGTGTAATGTGGAGATATAGGTATAAAATCGAGCTCCGACATCTTGTATGTCAAACAAAACCACATCTACATCCTGTAAATCTGCTGCATTAGGTTTGTAGTTTTTCCCGTATAAAGAAACAATTGGAAGTCCGGTGCGCTTATCCTTTCCACTTTTTAAATGCTCTCCGGCATCTGCTACACCCCGGAATCCGTGTTCCGGAGCAAATATTTTTTTTACATTAATCCCTCTTGTAAGTAAACTATCTACTATATGGGTTTTATTTCCAATTACTCCGGTTTGATTAGTAACAATGGCTACAGCCGAATTGCGAATTAGTTGTAAATACGATTCGGTATTATCTGCTCCGGATAAAATTTCTGTAACTGTTTTACGCTGTTGTGCAAAAACAAGAATATTTAATTGAGCTAGTAATAAAAAAAGAAATCTCTTCTTTGAAATTAGAATGCGCATAATTTTCTGTAAACACAAATATAGTATTACGCTAACAAATACTATGCCCCGATAGTAGAATAATTAAATGAAATTAGATAGTAGATGCTTTTTCAATAAAGCGCACTAACTCTCTAAATAAGAAAATTTGGGATTCCTTTCAACTACTATTTTATAAGATTTACATTTCCTACAAATGAATGCTTGTAGCCCAAAACATCTTTCGCTGATATTTTATACACGTACACTTCTTGTTGCGAAACATCTGCTCCTCCGTTAGCTCTTCCATCCCAGCCTTCGCCCCACTGAGTAGTTTCCCAAATCAAATTGCCCCACCTATCAAATATTTCCAAAACATATTTTTCAAAACTTACTCCTACACCGTAAGGTAAAAAAACATCGTTTCTACCGTCATCATTCGGAGTAAAGGTATTGGGAATGTACAACAAAAAATCTGGCGTTATAGAAATCGTTAAGGTTGTACTATCCATACAACCATCGGAGTTTGCAACAAGCAGTGTTACATTATAATCTCCAATTTGATCGTACGAAAAAGTAGTATTCTGATTTGTAGAAGTAGAATGATTCCCATCCCCAAAGCTCCACAACCAGGTAGCAGCACCAACACTATTATCTGTAAATTGAACAAGTGGATCTAAAATACTTGTCGTTAAAGGAGTTGCAGTAAAATTGGCGGTAGGCTTTCCAACAACTTGTATATAATTATTTTTCGTTTGTGTAGCAGCGCATCCGTTTGCATCAATTAAAGTAAGCGAAACAGCGTATGCGCCTGAGGCAGAGTAACAGTGTGTTGGATTGTTCAAAGCAGAAGTATTGCCATCTCCAAAATCCCAATTCACATTTTGAGCAAAAGCGTTTACAATAGAAAAAACAACACAATGTTCCGGACATCCGCTGGTATCGTTAGCTGTAAAAGAAACCGGTGTTACAGAAAAATTATCTATCACACTTGTTGAAAAAGCAGTACACCCGTTATTATCAATTGCTACAACAGTAAGTGTTGTTAGGCCTGTTACAGTTAGCTGTAAATTTTGCCCTGTGAATGAATTATTCCAACTATACATATAAGTAGGGCTTCCTCCTGATGCCGTTGCAGAAATGCTTGTCTGTTGCCCGCTGCATACCATACTATTTCCCGAGATAGTTACCGTCAAAAGCGGTGGCTCAGAAATCAACACTGTAGATGTACTTGTACATCCATTGGCATCAGCAATAATTACGGAGTATGTTCCTGTTGTTAAACCAGCTATTTGCAAGAGCGAAAAACCGTTGCTCCATTGATAAGAGTATGAAGGAGTTCCGCCCAACACAAAGACATCCGCTGTTCCGTCAGAACCTCCATTACAGGTAACAGATGTTGAATTGATAGTAGTTGTTAACAAGGGTGGTTCAGAAATTGTAACAGAAATAAAATCGACACAACCCTGATTATCTTTTACCGTACAAGTATAAACCCCTGCGGATAGTGCCGACAGCTGCGGATTATTCGAGGAGGTGTTCCACGAATATTGATACGGAATACTTCCACCGGTGCCCACAACCTCTATGCTACCATTTGTACCACTGTAACATGAAACAGAATTAGTAGAAACAAGTTGTGCTGAAACGCCTGAATTATTTGACACATTAACGGTGGCTTGAACCAAACAATTAACACCTTCGGTAACTGTTACAGTGTAAAGACCCGCTACTAATGAGGTAGCTTGTGCATTGAATTGTGCATTACTCCACAAATATGTATATGCTCCTGAACCTCCAGATACTATAACCAGCGCAGAGCCATCCGCTTGATTGCAATTTGCATTTACAGAAGTTACACTTGCAGTTAGCGCACTATTTTGGGTTATGGAAACTGTATTAGAAATCGAACAAAGATTACCATCTGTTACAACTACAGAGTAAGTACCCACAGTTAAATTATTTACTTGTTGTAAAGTAGCGTTGGTGCTCCACAAATAGGTGTAGCTACCTGAGCCACCGCTAACAGTAGCCAACGCTGCACCAGTGCCTGAGCCTGTACAACCAATATTGGTAGCCGAAATTAGTGCACTTAAAGCGATAGGCTCTGCAACAGATGCACTAGCAAAAATTACACATCCACTACCATCATCAACTGTTACAGAATAAACTCCGGCTAAAATATTAGTAATGGATGCACCTGTAGATAAATTACTCCAAACATACGTATAGTTGCCACTTCCTCCGGATGCTTGAACAGAGGCATTTCCGGTACTACCACCATTACAAGAAACACTTGTAGTGGTTATGTTAACTGTTATTTGTGAATTTGATGTAACCGTTACAGATTTTGTAATACTACAACTATTCGCATCTAGCACTGTAACGGATACAACACCAACAGGGGCATTATTTATCGGATTACCAGTAGCACCATTACTCCAGTTGTATGTATAAGAGCCAACACCTCCAGAAACAGCAACAGATGCGGTTGTGACGGCAGCTCCACAAGCTACTGTATTTGCCCAAATTGTAGAATTAAGTTGAGTAGGTCCATTGACAGTACTTGTAGCTATGGCACTACAACCACCTCCATCGTTAACGGTTACAGAATAAACACCTATTGGAACTCCACTAATAGTTGAACTCGTAGCTAGATTGCTCCAAACATAGGTATATCCACCACTTCCTCCGGAAGGATTTGCAGAAACCGAACCATTACTTTGACTAAAACAAACTACCGAATTAGTTGTAAGCGATAGCCCCAACGTACTTACGGGTAAAATTACCGCAACAGCAGGGATATGACAATTTGCGCCCCCATCAATTACACTAACAGAATAAGTGCCAGGCCCAAGCCCACTAATACATTGTGTTGTTTCTCCTGTACTCCAGGTATAAGAATAAGGACCAACTCCACCACTTGCATTAACACAGGCTATTGCATTATTTCCACCGCTGCACGACAAACTGGTGGTTGTAACCGTTACCGTTAAATCGCCTGCTGCTTTTAGCATTACAGAGGTTTGTGTGGAGCAATTATTTGCATCTGTTACTACCAAAGAATAAGTCCCTTGTTTTAGATTACTTACTGCTTTTGTAGTAGCACCTGTATTCCAACTATATTTATAAGAACCGAAACCACCAGTTACAGAAGGCTCAAGCATTTGTGAACTTACAACGCAAACTGGCAAAGCAACAGTTGCTGACATGGCAGCAATGGGTGACTTTACGGTTATAAACGAATTGTAAGAAATTGAATCAGTAATATTTTTTGCAGTGACAACAAGCTTTACAGGATAACTGCCACTTGTGCTATAAGAAACTGAGGGATTCTTTAATGTAGAAAAAGAAGGAGAACCTCCCGGAAAATACCACTTATAAGAAATATTTCCATTATAAGCCCCCTTTGTAATGGCTTTGTAAGAAGTAGAACCCCCATTGCACAAATTAGTTTTACTTGCAGTAATTGTTAATGAATTTGTTTGAGTTGCAGCAATAGAGCTTCTATAAACTAGTGAATTTATTAATAGCAGAAAAAAGACAACTAAGCGTAAATGTTGCTTTATAAACATTTTAGGAGGATTGTCCTTTCAATTTACATTTTTTTTTAAAATTCTCAAAAAGAAATAGCTATGTTTAAGTGTTTGTTTAATTACTACTTTACTTGAATACAGCATTCTTCATAGCTAAGAAATTAATTTTCTCTTCATCCAAACAAGGGCAATTTTCTAAACCTATTATTCGTATTGCCAATATAGCTGTAGCACTAGGACTGGCAGTAATGATTATTACCGTTTCTATTGTTACCGGTTTTCAGCAAGCCATACGTGATAAGGTTGCCGGATTTGGAGCACATGTGCAAATAACAAATTTTGACGACAATAATTCCGGAGAGCCGCTCCCAATTGCTAGCAATCAAGCATTTTTAGAGGATTTGAAAAAACACCCTAACATCAAAAGCATTCAGCCTTTTATTGTAAAAAATGGAATTATTAAAACACAAGATGAAATAGAAGGTGTTGTTTTAAAAGGAGTAGACTCGTCTTACAACTGGAATTTTCTGCAAACCAATTTAACAGAAGGCAGATTACCCAATATTAGCAGCGATAGTATTTCAAAAGATATTCTAATTTCTAAAATTGTTGCGTCTCGACTACATCTTAAAATTGGAGATAAGTTGTTTATCTATTTTGTTACTCAAAAAAAAGATTACGAAAATTCCGATTCCGCTATTGTGCAATACGAGCAACGAATTCGAGATTTTAAAATTTGTGGCATTTTTGATACCGGTTTAGAAGACTTTGATAAAAAATCGGTTTGGGTTGATATACAACAACTGCAAAAAATAAATTACTGGCCGCCCAATCAGATTGCAGGCTTTGAAATACTGCTGCATACAATTGAAAATTTAAACCCTACCGCAGATTATATAAGTACAGAAATAGGACCTTTGTATTCTTCAAAAACAATTCAGCAAGCAAACCCAACAATATTTTCATGGCTAGACCTTCAAGACATGAATGCCATTATTGTAATAGCTCTCATGATAATTGTAGCCAGCATTAATATGATTGCCACGTTGCTTATACTTATACTCGAGCAAACCAATTTAATTGGTATTTTAAAAGCTATTGGAGCAAAAAATTTTACTATTCGAAAAATTTTTCTGTATCACGCTTTATACATTTTATTTGTTGGGATTTTGGCGGGAAACATTTTGGGTATTGGATTGTGTTTTCTGCAACAAAAATTTGAATTTTTAACCCTTGCTAAAGAAACCTATTATTTATCAGTTGTGCCTATAAATATTGACTTTGTATCTATTGGACTGCTAAATTTATTGATTGTAATTTGTTGCATACTTTTTCTAATTATCCCATCCTACATCATATCTAAAATATCGCCTATCAAATCTATAAAGTTTGAATAAACGGTTAGAAAATGTTTAGAATAGCCCAAAAAAAGCGCTAATTTTTCAATTTATTAACAAAAAAGTGTTGTGGTTGAATTTTGCAAAAAGCCTACTATATAGATAATCAATTCATTACGCTTTTCACCCACCCGCCAACTTGTTGAAAACTTGTTTATAAGCCCTAGAATAGGGTTTCTTTAGTCTAGATTTGTTAAATTTGTGCCTTATTCTAAAACCAAAAAAATGAACGAAATAGGCTTAAGAGGCAAAAATGCAACTGTGGCAGATTTAGGTTTAAAGCATGTTGCAGCGGCATATTGGAATTATACTCCAGCACAGTTAGTAGAGGAGACAATACTTAAAGGCGAAGGTTTTTTAACTGATACAGGCGCGTTGGCTATTGAAACTGGCGAATTTACAGGTCGCTCGCCTAAAGATAAGTTTCTTGTTTACGATACTATTACAAAAGATACTGTTTGGTGGGGGGATGTAAACTATAAATTTGATGCGGATAAATTTGATAAATTATATGACAAAGTAGCCGCTTATTTAAAGGATAAAGAAGTATATGTTAGAGATACATACGCTTGTGCTGATCCTAAATACAGATTGAATATTCGTGTAGTAACGGAGACTCCTTGGGCTAACTTATTTGCAAACAATTTATTTCTTCGCCCTACTAAAGCCGAAATTGAAAATTTTGTACCGGAATGGACAATACTTTGCGTACCTAGTTTTATGGCAAAGCCTGAATTAGATGGCACTAGACAGCATAATTTCGCTATCCTAAACATGACACGCAAGGTTATTTTAATTGGCGGAACAGGTTACACCGGAGAGATTAAAAAAGGAATATTTACATTACTAAATTATATTTTACCGCAAGACAAAGGTGTATTATCAATGCACTGCTCTGCGAATATTGGAAAAGATGGCGATACAGCCATTTTCTTTGGATTATCGGGCACAGGAAAAACAACACTTTCTGCCGACCCTAACAGAGGGTTGATAGGCGATGATGAACATGGTTGGGGAGACAATACTATTTTTAATTTTGAAGGAGGATGTTATGCAAAATGCGTAAATCTTTCGAAAGAAAAAGAACCCCAAATATTTGATGCCATAAAATTCGGTGCGTTAGTAGAAAACATAGAAGTGTTTGAAGGCACATCAACTGTAGATTACGACAACATTTCAAAAACAGAAAACACAAGAGCTGCATATCCAATAAACCATATTGGCAATGCGGTAGAACCTTCTGTTGGAGGAATTCCTAAAAATATTTTTTTCTTAACATGTGATGCATACGGTGTATTGCCTCCTATCTCTAAGCTTACAACCGGTCAGGCAATGTATCACTTTATTTCAGGTTATACAGCAAAAGTGGCAGGAACGGAAGTTGGGATTACAGAACCAACCTTAACGTTCTCGGCTTGTTTTGGGAAAGCATTTTTACCATTACATCCAACAAAATATGCCGAACTACTTGGTAAAAAATTAAAAGAAAACAAAGTAAATGTTTGGCTTATAAACACAGGATGGACAGGTGGTGCTTATGGTGTAGGAAGCAGAATAAAACTTTCTTATACAAGAGCATTAATTACTGCTGCATTAAATGGAGAGCTCGATAAAGTAAAATTTGAAACACTTCCAATATTTGGACTAAGTGTTCCAACAGCTTGTACAAACATCCCTGCAGAAATTTTAAACCCTAGAAATACCTGGAAAGATAAAGAAGCGTTTGATACCAAGGCAAATAGCTTGGCTGCTTCATTCATCAAAAATTTCGAGAATTTTGCAAGTGCTGCTAACGAAGAAATTATGGCTGCTGCTCCAAAAGTAGCGGTTAACGCATAGTTTTTAGCCTACAGAGTGCATTCTTACACAAAAAAGCCGACAAACCAGTGTTGTCGGCTTTTTTGTATCCATCAAATTTTTGGCAAAAAAACTTATGCAATACCATAATCTGCTCGCTGTGCGCTGCTAAACAAAGGGGATTCTCAATCAACTAAAACTAAATTAACCCCTTTCAACTTCTTTTTTTCTCCATCCTTTATAGCTGTTATGCTTTCAATATAAATTTTTGCAGGATGTTCTTTTGCATTTAATAGATTCTTCATGTCTTGTGTCAATTTATTATCCTTAGACTGAAGAAGGTTTAACTGCTCTTTATAAATACAAGAAAAATCAAATGAAATTATCTTATAGGTAGAATCGGATGCAAGCAAAGAGCAGTCATTAAGGAGTTCTGAAACCTTAACTGTGGCTCCATCTTTATATCCTGCTACTGTTGCATATACTTGTGCTTGAGTTGTGCTTGTGATTAACAAACATGTTGCTAATACACAAAAAGAAATAAATTTATTTTTCATGGTTTGACGTTTTGGTTTACTTTAATCTACGCTCAAAAAAAAGTAAAATCAAGGTGTATTTACAAAAAAAAAACACAATATGTCTTCGGCTTTTCCGTTTGGCGCAACGGCAAAAAGCAACGGAAAAGAGCACATAAATGAGTAGTTAATTCTAATGTACAAATTCTATCAAGCTCTATTTGTACGAACAATTCTATCTCACAAAAACTTTACCTTTTACAAATATTATTTTGTAACTTATAATAAACCAAAAAAAATAGAGATGGGACTATTTGACAAAATAAAAGGCGAATTCATTGATATTATTGAATGGGTTGATGACCAAAACGATGTATTAGTTTGGAAATTCCCACGCTATCAAAATGAAATAAAAATGAATGCGAAACTTACTGTTCGCGAAAGCCAGTTAGCCGTATTTATGAATGAAGGGAAATTTGCCGACACTTTTGGTCCCGGCTTGCATACGTTAACAACGCAAAATATGCCTATTATGACAACCTTAAAAGGTTGGAAATACGGGTTTGACAGTCCGTTTAAGGCTGATGTATTTTATGTAAGCACCAAGCAATTCGCTAATTTAAAATGGGGAACAAAAAACCCAATTACACTAAATGATGCTCGCTTTGGATTTGTTGAATTTAGAGCCTTTGGTAATTACAGCATTCAAATTAGTGATGCTATAAAATTTTTGAAAGAAATTTCCGGAACTAATACTACCTACGAAACATCTCTTATTCAGGATCAGATACGAACATGGGTTGTAAGAAAGGCTACTGATGCACTTGGAGAAAGCAATATTCCTATAGAAAAAGTAGCAGGCAATATTGACGAGCTTTCCGATCTGCTTAAGGAAAAAATTTCTCCTATGCTTGATGTTTATGGCTTAAAACTTACTGATTTTAATATTGAAAATATATCCTTACCGGACGACCTAAAAAAAGAAATTTTCAAGTACAGTCGTTTAGATAAGATAGATATGCAAAAACTCACCCAATTTAATGCAGCTAACAGCATTGAACTAGCAGCCCAAAACGAAGGTGGAACTGCCGGAGCGGGCGTAGGAATGGGTATTGGACTAGGCGTAGGAAACATGATGGCAAATGCCATGAACCAAAATTTACAATCCAACAACAATCAACAAAATAACTCAGGAGTAAATAAAACACCACCACCACCACCTGATGGAATTCAATACTTTGTTTCCTTAAATGGCCAACAAAATGGACCAATGAGTTTATCTCAACTCACACAACTTGTTCAACAAGGAAACATAAAAAAGGAAACTTTTATTTGGAAAACCGGAATGGAAAACTGGATTGCTGCTGAAAAGTTTGACGAGTTAAAATCAATCTTTACCAGCATTCCGCCTGTTCCGCCTCCAATAGGATAAAAGATTTCCCAAATGGAATCAACAGAAAAAAATACCGATTTGATTGGCAATACTATTAAATGTAAAGGCTGCGGCTCGGCATTGACATACAACATCAAATCCGGTGAATTAAAGTGTATACATTGCGGAACAACCAATAGCATACGTTCCGAAAACGAAGCGGTTATTATTCATGAAAATGATTACGAAAAATTTATTTCGGAAAATGAAATCCCTTCTAATCTCAAACAAAAAGTACATGTTGTAAAATGTAATTCATGTGGCGCAAGTACAGATTTAAAGCCAAATGTAACGGCCGACAATTGCGCATTTTGTGGCTCACCAATTGTGATAAACAATGCTACCGATTGTGAGATCATAAAACCTTCCTATCTGCTTCCATTTAAAATAGAGTCCTCAGAAGCTAGTGTTCGTTTTAAAAAATGGCTTAAAGGTAAAATCTTTGCTCCATCCGGAATTGTTGAGCTGGCTCAAAAGAAGCAATTGCAAGGCATATACATTCCCTATTGGACTTTTGATAGTCATACCAAAACTAATTATACCGGACAAAAAGGAATCAATAGAACAGTATTCTATACTACTACTGAAAATGGAAAGACTGTTCAACGAAGCAGAACTGTAACCGATTGGTACCCATGTAGCGGCTACGTTGAAAATTTATTTGATGACACATTGGTTGTTGCCAGCACTTCGCTTCCAGTTGGGTACGCCAATAACCTAGAGCCATGGGATTTGCAAAATTTGGTAGTATACGATGAAAAGTATATTAGTGGTTTTAAATCCGAACAATATCAAATTGATTTAAAATCAGGATTCGAAAATGGAAAAGCAAAAATGAAAGTTGCAATTGAAAGCACTGTAAGAAGTGATATTGGTGGCGATAGTCAGCGCATTTCAACTATGGATATAAATTATACAGATATAAAATTCAAACACTTACTATTACCCATTTGGATTAGCGGTTACAGATACAACAACAAGCTATACACCTTTTTGGTGAATGGCAGAACTGGAGAAGTGCAAGGGGATTATCCTTTAAGCATAATAAAAGTTACACTTGCTGTAATTTTTTTCATAACTCTAATTTGGCTACTGTACACAACATTTGGCACCGAATAAATTTCAGATACACCCAAAAACAAAGAGGGCTGCAATATGCAGCCCTCTTTGTTTTTTATTAAATTTATTATTTTACGCCATTACTTCCTTCTCTACCACAGCAAATTCTTTTTTGAAAGAATCTACTAAGTCTAATTTTTCCCAACCAAATGTATCGTAGTTTTTACCGTTTACTTGTATAGTTTCAGGAGTACGGCCCATATGACCATATGCTGCGGTGTTTGCGTAAATTGGATTTTTCAAACCAAATCTTTTTACAATAGCACTCGGACGCATATCTACTAATTTTGCTACACGTGCAGCAATTTCTCCATCAGTTAATTTTTTACCTTCTGCATTTCTTACTTTACATGTATCGTAGGTATTTACATACAAACCTACCGGTTGTGCAACGCCAATTGCGTATGCTACTTGCACCAATACTTCGTCAGCAACGCCTGCAGCCACTAAATTCTTTGCGATGTGTCTAGTTGCATACGCAGCAGATCTATCTACTTTAGATGAATCTTTTCCAGAGAAAGCTCCTCCTCCATGTGCACCACGACCACCATACGTATCTACAATAATCTTACGACCTGTCAATCCGGTATCGCCATGAGGCCCACCAATCACAAACTTACCTGTTGGATTTACATGGTATTTTATTTCTTCGCCAAATAATTTTCTAACTCTGCCCGGTACTAATTTTTTAATACGAGGAATTAAAATATTTATAACATCGTCCTTAATTTTTGCTTGCATGTTAGCTTCCGAATCAAAGTCGTCATGCTGAGTAGAAAGGACAATAGTTTCAATCTTTTCAGGTTTACCTTTATCAGAATATTGAATTGTTACTTGCGATTTTGCATCTGGGCGCAAATACTTCATTTTTTTTCCTTCTCTTCTTATTGCAGCTAATTCTTTTAATAATAAGTGAGACAACTCCAATGGCAATGGCATGTAGTTGTCTGTTTCACGACATGCATAACCAAACATCATGCCTTGATCTCCAGCCCCTTGCTCTTCATCCTTTGAACGCTCAACACCTTGATTAATATCAGAAGATTGCTCATGCAACACATTTATAACACCACAAGAAACTGCATCAAATTGGTATTCAGATTTTGTATAGCCAATTTTAGCAATTACATCGCGCGCAATTTTTTGAACATCTACTTTAGCTTTAGCTGTTTCATTACATTTTATTTCTCCGCCAATAACTACCAATCCGGTTGTAACAAAAGTTTCGCATGCTACTTTCGCATTCGAATCGTGCGTTAAAAACGCATCAATAATTGCATCTGAAATTTGATCGGCAACTTTATCCGGGTGCCCTTCTGATACCGACTCTGAAGTAAATAAGTATGACATAGTAGTTTGTTTGATTAAGGGACAAAAATACAACTTTTGTGCTAAAAAACGATTTTTCGGATCGTAAAATCAAACAATTAAAGACATTTATTCGCTTTTTTGCCATTTTTTTCGTAAATTAAGTGATCCCCCTTTATTTTAACGGAAGCTATTTTTTATACTAAAACAGCCTTTTTATGATTAAACATTTTGTTAGCCTCGGCTTTATGCTGGCTTTTGTAGTTGCCTTTTCACAAAACACCACCTCCTCCCTTTCTGCTTCCAAAGAAGATTTTTACAAAAACATAGAACAGCAAAAAAAAGATGGCGTGCATAAGCGCAGAGTAAACCACTCTGTAAAAAGATTTAAGCGTTGGGAGTCGTTCCAAAAAGGTAGAATTGCTGAAGATGCCGGATTTTATGACCCTTCTATTCTATTTTCAGAATACAAAAAAAACAAACTTTCCGTAAATAAGAACAGTGCTACAGGCAACTGGTCATCACTAGGTCCTTCAAATGTTGAGTTGTTTAATTTTTCGAATTACCCTGGAATTGGACGCGTGAATGGCATTTTCTTTCACCCATCCGATTCAAATACATTTTGGGTAGGCACACCTGATGGAGGCTTGTGGCAAACCACAAATGGCGGGCAAACTTGGAGCTGTAATACCGATTTACTGCCCAATTTGGGTATTTCGGACATGGCAATAAACCCCCAAAATCCAAACACGATGTACGTTGCAACAGGCGACAAATATGGATATGTAGGATCATCCAGTGGCTTTTGGGGCGGAACATATAGTTCGGGTATATTAAAATCTACCGATGGTGGTAATACCTGGAATACGTCAGGCTTATCTTATTCTTTTAACAACCTACGACAGATACATAGGTTGTTAATGCATCCCACAGACACTTCAACTTTATTTGCTGCAACTACCAATGGATTAATGAAAACCGTAAATGCCGGGGCTACTTGGGTATCTAAATCGGGCGGACTATTTTATGATATCGAATTTAATGTTACCAATCCGGCTAGAATGTATGCCTCCGGACAACACGACATTTATTTATCAACAGACACCGGAAATACATGGACAAAGGTTGCAGCCAACGCTTGTGGAGGCTCAAGACTTTCTTTGGCTACTACCGCTGCAGATTCAACTATTGTGTATGCACTTTGCGGAGATGTAAATGGAGAGGTTTTTAAATCGACCAATGCAGGAAGCAGTTACAGTTCTTTATCCAATGCTACTATTTACTTTGATGTATATACAACCGTTTTAGAGGCATCTCCTACAAATAAAAATGTAGTATTTGTAGGAGATTATGAAATGCAAAAATCTACCAATGGGGCCAATTCATGGATTACGCTTGCGAATGACGGCTCTAACAATGATTATATACACGTAGATTATCATGATATAAAATTTGCTCCATGGAATAGCAATGTTTTATTTGCTTGTACAGATGGAGGTGTTTACAAAAGTGCCGATGGAGGTGCTACTTGGCTTGACTTAAGTAACGGGCTTGCTATTACACAAATGTATCGGTTAGGTGGCACACAAGGAAATGTAGATTATATGCTTTGTGGGGCACAAGATAATGGCACGTATCTTTACCGTAATGGCTCTTGGAGCCATATCCCATTAGGAGATGGCATGGATTGCGCTTTTGACCCCAACGACACTTCAATATATTATGTTTCTTACCAAAATAGCGGCATGTACGACTCTTGGGGAAATGACATATCGTACAATCAAGGATGCACTACTTGCCCTTGGGTTACAACTATTGTAACTAATCCACAAAAAACCTCAACAATATATACCCTTACAGATGATTTGGGTTACTCAACAGACTATGGTCAAAGTTGGAATTGGATTAGCGTGCCAACAGGGAACGAACTTACACACCTAGTTATTTCTCCGCAAGACACCAATATTATTTACACATTTACAGATAAGCGCATTTACAAAACCATTAATTACGGCAGCTCGTGGACAGATGTAACAGGAAACTTACCAACTTCGGGAGTAAACATTACCGGTATTACAATAAGTGATGTAAACCCAAATCATGTTTGGATTTCGTTTGGTGGATTTAATGCATCAAAAAAGGCATATTATTCAAGTGCCGGAGGAGCTACATGGACAAGTATCTCCACAGGCATTCCGAACATTCCTGTAAATTGTATTCTACACCAAAATGGTGCAAACGATGTGCTTTATGCAGGAACTGACCTAGGCGTATATTACAAAGACAACACGATGTCTAGCTGGATGCCCTATAACACAGGACTTCCGAATGTAATTGTAAACGAAATGGAAATTCAATATGGCCTAGGGAAGCTAAGGGCTGCTACATTTGGCAGAGGATTGTGGGAAACAAGCTTACATAATTACCAACCACCCAATGGAATAATGGAGCAAACAAGCGCAATCAACAATCTGCAAGTATATCCGAATCCTGTTTCCGGAAATATGCTAAATGGCAACTACTATACATCTAAAGAAACAACAGCAACAATTACTTTATATAACAGCATGGGGCAAACTATAAAATCAATAAAAACCGACACGAAGCCAGGAATCAATTATTTCAACATGGATTTTACGGGATTAGCAAAGGGGGCTTATGTTGCAGAAGTAAAAACTCCGTATGGTATAAAACGAGAAAATATAATCCGATAAACCTTGCTACTATTTTTTACAAATAAAAGTAGCGTTGAATTGCCAAGTGAAACACCGGGTAAGACTGCACAAACGATTGTTTGTATAGGGGAAGGCCAACGGTAAAATCAATACGCATATTTGATTTAATAATTTTTTGAATGCCTAGATGCACATCTACATAGTTATTGGCAAGCATTCCGGGATTTGAAATTTTAGCCATTTCTCTGTCTTGAATAATTATAAGTTGTTCGTAAGATCTACCTTGA
Source organism: Bacteroidota bacterium (assembly GCA_017303975.1). Taxonomy (NCBI): domain Bacteria; kingdom Pseudomonadati; phylum Bacteroidota; species Bacteroidota bacterium. The sequence goes on along the minus strand of JAFLBG010000016.1, from coordinate 47,914 downwards.
AACTCTACATAGACATTGTAGTTGGTTTCATTATAATCGCTGTACTTTTTAGGAAAAATTAAGTACCCAAATGATAGGTTATAAATAAGTGTTCTGCCATAAATAAGTTCTGTTTTAACAGCTGGGCTATACGAAGTAGGATACGCATCTTCTTGATATTTCTTTGGGAAAGCAGCTCCGGTAGTTAATGATACAGCTAGTTTTTTATGCAGCAACGTAAATAAAAAACCTCCACCATAACCACCATTATCCTCCATCAAATCAGTTTCAGCCTCATCGTGCGCAGTTTTCACTAATGAGTACTCTCCATACACAGCAGCTCTAAAATGCGTGCCATCGCCATCTATTGTTAAATATCTGTATTTACTATAAAAATGAAAGCCTCCAAATCTATATGGATAAGACTTGCCCAAATTTATTTTATTGGTATAAAAAATAGTTTGGTTGCCTATGTGTGTATGTGTAATTAAATCTCTCGGAAGTTGTTTATCATGATGATTGGAGGCTGTTGCATTTACCAAAAGAGTAAGTTTAGGTGTTATGCCATACATAAGTCGCAAACCACCCATATTTCTTGGCTGACCAGCCTGCTTATAATTTTCGGCAAACAGACGTACTCCCAAAACTCCTTTAGGAACATTGCTAGCAGGCTCTGACAACGGATACAACTCTTGAGAAAATGCATGGTTAGTTAAAAGGGCAAAAAACAGAAATATAATTCTGCAGAAGTATCCCATAAATTTATTTATACGTTTCATTCTCAAAATGTAGCTATATAAATATTCTCCAAGGCTTTACCCTTGTTTCTTAATTCAGTTACTTTAACTTTCCATTTTTTATACTCCTTGGCACTCGTAAAATCTTTGTCCAAAAAAACAATTTCTCTCTCTCCCGATAATTTATCCTTTGAAACATCAACAAACAAGATGGTAAGATTGTTGGAATTATAGATAAAATCATCTATAAACTTTCCTTCGTTAAAATTAATTTTTGCTTTTACATGTCGCACCGAAAACCCTGCATCTACAACCTTTTGAGCCAATGCGTGAAAATCTACAACAACATCGGGCACCAATTGTATTTGAGCTGTTTTGGAATTCAAATCCATTTGCAAATCTTTTACAAAATCTAATTTGCGTATAGACCGCTCTGTTCCATAGGAACAGGCTGAACAAGTAAGTCCATTTATACCTATATTTACAGATACAATTTGAGCATACAGTGAATTTACAAACACATATACTACAAATAAAAAATAAAATCCAATCTTCTTCATACGCACCTCAATTTACGCAAATTAGCCCTAAAAGCCTATTAGTATCAGCTATTACTTTCTTGCTATTAGCTGTAAAAGTGCTAAATGCAACACAACTATCCAATGACACAAATCAGTGTGGTTACACAAAACGTGCATTAAACGCTATTCAACAGAGTAATTCTACTACACAAACAAGCAAATACGATGTAGTATATACAAAACTTAATCTTTGGCTAAACCCCGACACTAATTACATAAACGGCTATGCATCGCATTATATTATAGCCTTACAGAATTTAGATACATTGGTTTTTGACTTTTCGGACTCGCTGTCAATTGATAGTATTATCTACCATCATGTATCAACCAACTATATTCGGGCAAACAATACAATTAGTATCCCTATTGGAAATAAAATTACAACGGGCACACTTGATTCGATAAAAATTTACTATTCCGGAGCACCTGCAAAAACAGGGTTTGGTTCATTTAATAGATCGCAACATAATGGTACAAATATTTTATGGACGCTCTCTGAACCTTTTGGCGCAAAAGATTGGTGGCCATGTAAAATTAGCTTATCAGACAAAATTGATTCGATGGATATTGTAATTACAACACCATCTTATTATCGTGCTGCTTCTAACGGATTACTGGTAGCAGAAACTACAATCGGAAACCAAACAACATCACACTGGAAAACCAACTACCCTATAGAGCCTTATTTAGTGGGAATATCAATAACCAACTACACTATTTACTACAACTACTATATCAAAAATTCCGACACGCTAAAAATTTGGAATTACGTATATCCCGAAAACATTACTACTGCGCAACAAGAAACAGCTGAAATTGTAAAACACCTGCATCTTTTTGACAGCTTACTAATTCCCTATCCATTTGGCAAAGAAAAATATGGACATGCTCAATTTAACTGGGGAGGAGGAATTGAACACCAAACAATGAGCTTTGTTTCAAGCTTTAACAAATCTTTATTAGCGCACGAACTGGCTCATCAATGGTTTGGAGATATGATTACTTGCGCTAGCTGGGAAGACATCTGGCTAAACGAAGGATTTGCAACCTACTTGGAAGGGCTTACACAACAATACATTTACAAACAAAATTGGATGCTTTGGAAAAAAAACAAAATCAATTCCATAATTTCTTTGCCGGATGGAAGTGTAATGTGCAACGACACTACTGATATAAACAGAATATTTAGTGGCAGAATGAGCTATTCTAAGGGGGCGTATTTGTTACACATGACAAGGTGGGTGTTAGGAGATTCTATTTTTTTTAAATCGCTAAAAAATTATCTTACTGATACTTTATTAAAATATAAATACGCCAAAACCTCACAATTGATAGCGCATTTCGAAGAAACAAGCGGAAAAAACTTGCAAACATTTTTTAATCAATGGTATTACCAAGAAGGGCACCCAAGCTATACTGTTAGCTGGGGTTTTGCAGATGAAACACTTACGCTGCTTATTAACCAAACAACTTCACATACATCCATTTCTTTTTTTGAAATGCCTGTACCTATCTACATTAAAGGAGTTGCAGGCAAAGACACACTGCTTATACTTAACAATACGTACTCCGGACAAAAATTTGAAGTACCACTATCTTTCATTCCTAAAGAAATAATTTTTGATCCTGATTTATGGATACTATCCGCAAACAATAAAGTGCAGCGAATTAGTGAATTAAACAATGACGACAACAGAATACTAGTTTATCCTAATCCTGCAAAAAATGAAATTACAATTGAACTAGTAAATTTTTATAAACCCATTGATCAAATTGAATTAATCAATATTTTAGGACAAAAGGTATTTAGAAGCGCTTTCCCAGGTGTAAACAACACGGTAATTATACCTATTGACAATATAGACAAGGGCTCGTATTATTTAAGGGTGCTAACTGCAACAAACCATGCAATAAAAAAAATTATAAAGTATTAAATAAAAAAACGGGGTGTTAAATAATAACACCCCGTTTTCTATTTGCTATTTGCTATTTTCTAGTGTTGAACTACCACCCGTTTAGAAACAGATTTATCACCCTCCTGAATATTTAATAAATAAATACTACTTGAAAGACTTGACAAATCAAGCGATACATGTGCATCAAAAGAAATATTATCTATCAATTTCTCTCCAACTAGATTATAAACTGAAATACTTCTTCCTTCTGAATAAGACGTTGCAAATTGCAAACTCATCATTCCATTTGTTGGATTTGGCGCTAAAATCAATTCAATTGGCTTATCATTTGCACTGATTGCAGAAGGCGATAAAGTCATATTTGATGGATTAAAGCTCGCAAGAAAACATGTGGTATTAAAACCTGATGTGCTAATAGTTGAAGAACCAAAAGTGCAATTCGAACCATTTAAACTACCACTTAAAACGAAATTGCTTCCATTTTTTGCCAATGCTCTTCCATAACAAAAACCTACATTATGTTCATAGGCAGTTAAGCTTCCTGAGCCATCAAACTTTGCAAGATACAAAGGGCTTATTGAACCATTAGGAGACGGATATGAACCTCCTATATTTGACCCGGAATTCATTCCGCCTGTAAATAAAATATTACCAGAGCCATCAAATAATACTTCGTCAATTGTTGCTCCAATAGCGGTAATTACTTGTGTAGCCCACAAAACAGATCCATTAGTGCTAAGTTTGGCAACAAATGCATTAGTTGCTGCAACAGAAGAAGAAAATGTATTAACACCAAACATAGCACTACCGGTAAATGTGCCGGTTAAAGCTATATTACCTGTGGCATCCACATCAATTGAAATGGGATTATCCGTAGCAGTACCTCCCATCACCTCAGCCCACAAAGCACTACCAGAAGAATTAAATTTCGCTATATAAATATCATTCATTAATGCGGTACCCAATGTAGGAACTATAATTGTATCAATTTTATCCAAACTTCCCATCGAAAAGGTTGTACTGTTACCTGCAATATATACATTGCTCGAATTGTCAATTGCCAGTGTATTACCTTGATATGCGGCATTCTTAATCCATTGTTTATTTCCATTGGAGTCAAATTTTGCTAAAAAGCCTGTTCCCGTAAATGTTGAGCTACCGAAAGAATAATTGGTCGCACCCAATATCCCTGCCATGTTGCCCGTTAAATAACAATCTCCATTACTATCTACCACCAAGTCGTTAACCAAATCAGGATTGGAAGAACCAAAAGAACGCACCCATTGCAATACCCCGCTCGAATTATACTTTGCTAAAAAAATATCCTCTGATGTAGTTGGCACAGACGAAACTGTACTATCACCAAAAGTAGCAACTCCTTTTATTATTCCTGCTATATAAACATTACCGCTATTATCAACACCTATACCTGTTGTTTGATCATCTAAGCTAGAGGCTGTGTTAGCAGTACCTGCTTGCACAGTCCAAAGGCAGGAACCAGAGCTGCTGTATTTTGAAAGAAAAATATCTTTATTTCCACTACAAGTAAAAGTGGAAGCGCAAATGGAATTATTACCATAAAAATTATTGGTAGTAAATATATTGCCACTATTATCAATAGCAACATCGAAAGCCCATACAGGCGTTGCGGTATTATCATTTAACCGAGCAGCCCAATTCCATACCTGAGCATTAATACTCAACGCAAATAATCCGAAAAGAGATAAGTAAATTTTTTTCATATAACTTAAATTGGTTTTCTACAAATATATTTTTCTTTTTTTAACTAAGAAAATAGACATGCCTCCATTAAAAAGAAAAGATTATGACTTTTACATGAATATTATATACAAAGTCAAAAAAAGGATTACCCCTAAAGAGCCTGATAATAAAAGCATTGAGCGCCTAGGATTCTTAGTATATGTTTTATAGCTAAAAATACAATTACCAATTAACACCAATGGATAACTATTCATTAAAATAAATACAATCCAAGTTGATGTATGTGAGCCGGGAGCATCAAACAAAAATATAGAACTAAAAAAAATTAATGGCCACAAAAAAATTGGCAAAATATTGGCAACTAGTAAAAACACAAACCAAAACGGCTTGTTGTTATTTGCTTTATTTATGTCCATTTGCTTTTCATAACTATAAATTAAAAAAGCATCCTTAAATTGATTAATTTAAGGATGCTTTTTACAATCTAAATACGCACTTAATTTTTACTTCTACCTGCCAATAAGCTTAAAAAGCCTTGCACATCAAACTCTTTACCCGAATGCAATTCTGCTTTTAAGTTATAGTAATAAGTTCCATCAGAACACATAACACCTGCAATGGACCGTCCATCCCATCTAATCTCATCAGAGCTGGACTCAAACACTTTTAAACCCCATCTGTCGTATATTTCTATGTAAAAAGTTTTTACACCGCTGTTCGGAATATAAAATTCATCGTTTGTACCATCTTTATTAGGCGTAAACACGTTAGGTATAATCAACCCTTCTCCCACTTCAATAACTTTGTATGCGGTATCTTTACAGCCTTTCAAATTGGTAACAACTTGCATTACGGTATATGTTCCAGCTGCCTCATACAAATGTTTTGGATTTTGTTCTTGCGTTGTAACACCATCCCCTAAATCCCAAAAGAAAGTGGCACCTCTTTTGCTGCTATCTACAAAAGAATAGTTATTGCCAAACAAACCTTTTACAAGCGTGTCATAAGCTGCAATAGGAAGTGTAGCAATATTTACCTTACACATAGAAACTTTAGAAGTACATCCGTTTGCAACTGTTTGAAACACGGTAACAAAACCTGCAGTATCATTCCAATCCACAGCCATATTGCTAGTGCCTTGTCCATTAGTAATGGTAGTTCCTAAGGCAGATGTCCATGTAAAAGTTGGTCCGGTAGCGGAAGCTGTAAATTGATTGTTTGTATTCCAAGGGCAAATACTATCTATACAAGTAATAACAGGGCGTTCAGGCACATAACGAATAAGTGCGTATTGTGGATTATTGAAAGTGCTCCAAGAATTTTTTTCCAATGAGTTGTAAGGTGTTGCAGCGGATGCAGTTACTGCTCCCATATTATTCCAATTAGCCGCCAACGGAGCATTCCAATTTCCAATTCCGTCCCAAACACCACCATCTGTAGCCGCATCGTAATATACCTTTACGGATGCAGGAGGAGTGTTAGTTGTAAGATTCGTTGTCAAATCTAAATTATTTATCACATGGTAATAATCCGGCAATACGCTGCAAATAGTAGTATCTATAGCCGTTCGATTATATCCATCCACAGTGGCATCTTTGTTTACAAAACGAACCGCATAATTTGCATTAACCGCATTTTGAGGAGTAATTTCTATAGGTCTGTATCGAGTTGTACCAACAGCAGAGCCTACCGGAAATAAATAAGATGAAGTAGAATTTGTTAATCGCATTAAACTGCCTTCCATACCGGAGGAGGCTTTTATACTACTAACAAACCCTTCGCTTAAATAAGTTGTACTATTTGTTACAGCAGCAGGAGATGGATTCTTAACCTTAAAAACAAATGAGTCTGTTGCTAATTCTCTATCGTTAAGCGTAAGAACCCCTGTGGTAGAAGTCCAAATTGTATCTAATAAAATTGTTTTTCTTCTTGCAGCTCCGGTTCCTGTACCCGTTAATACTACATTATTAAACTCAGTACGCTGAGAACCTCTGATAAATTGTTCTGCCGTGCTAGAATAAAACTCAACTGTGCTTGTACCCGCTATAAATTGTGTTATACCCGCGTCATTAACCCAATCTTGCTCTACCTGATAAAGTCCATTACCTTGAGTAAAAGAACCTCCATTAGACAACAAATAAATTGACCCCGGATTTGTACTGTTCTTAAGTGTAATTGTTCCATTATTTGTTAAACTGGCAAAGGTTTGCCCTACATGGTGCAAATCTCCATTTACATGTATCAAACCTCCTGTGGTTACAGATACCTCGGTATCATTAATATAAAAAGTTGGTTGTGCAAACAGTTTGAAAAAAGGCAAACTTACTAACAATAAAACACGTAGAGTTGTATTCATAATGGGGTTATTCTTTACTGAATATACAATTTTTTTTCGCTACAATCAAGTTGAGCTATAAAATCTTAGGTTGAGGCCTATTTAACCTTTTTATAATCTATTTGTTTGTACCCAAAAGATAAATACGGCTATTTCTTATCTACCGACAATTTCATTTTCTCGGCAAAGTGAGCGGCATAATCACGTAAATCGTTCATTATTTTATCTTCTCCGGTTGCCCGCTCAAATGTAGCTGCCATGGATAGCAAATTCTGATGGAAAAATTGTTTCATTTCATCAACCAAAAAATCTTTGGTCCACAGATCTATTCTTAGTGTGTTTTCTTCGTTTTTATCCCACAAACTAATCATTACAGACTTACAATCTCCCTTTTCAGTGCTATCGGAGGACTCCCATTTAATACCAATGGGAAGTTTATTTTCGTCCATGGTAACGGTAAATTTTATTTCGGATGTTTTCATATACATTAATTTAATTTTTCATCTATTAAATTAAGATTTTTATTTAATAGGCTTATACTTTGATTTGCTCAGAATTTTTTGCGCATCCTTTTCATCTATCAACTGCTGCAATGTAATTGTAGGATTATTCTGCATATACTTTCGTACTATTTGCCACCCTATCCATGTGCCAACTCGTGAGGGGGATTCTTTATTGAATGCCGCTGTAAACGGGCCATCTCCGGTATATCGCAATATCTCATTATAATCGGTTGTAAAAAGCACTTTCTTTTCTATAAAAAATGCCCACATGTTAAACTCGTTTTTTTCGCACCAATCTAGCTGCTTGCCGGTATAACTAATTTTTAACGTGTCGGGTACATTCGGCAAAAGTGCATCCACTAAATACAATGTTTTTCCGTTATTTATAATTGTACTTAAGAAGTCCGATTTATCGGTATTTGCAGGAAACTCTAATGTAAGCCAACCTTTAATACAATCAGGCAATATATTTTCTTTATTCATGTTTAGTCGCTTATAGCCCGGCAACACATCGGGAGGAATATATTCGTAAAATTTGTTTTTCATTCCTAAATACATTTCGAGACTTATACCTAATACAGAATCGGAATACAGTATGGAGTAATTAAATCCTGTAAGTAATGTCGCAACTTTAGGCAAGTGTTTGTTTGGAAAAAAATACCGGTATCGTGTAAATGTTTCCGCTAATTGATTTTCGAGGAAGCTTACATCAGAATACTGTTTTTGACACTCGTTGTAAACATCCTTCATGTCGTTATTAGTAATAAACTGCTTTATGCTGTAGGCATAAGAGGAATCATACAATCCACCATTATTCAAAAAACCTTTTACATAATGCTTGTAAAAATTACCATATTTTAAAACCATTCCAGGCGTAGCACTTTTTACACTGTCCGGATTAAGAGAAAACAAATCTCTGTCCAACCGCATTACAGATACCTTTATTGAATCTGCAGCAGGGATATCTACTTTCTGCAATTCGGGAGTTTTACTATTTTGCTCAACAGAATTACACGCTCCAAAAAATAAACCAACACACAAAACAAGTATGTAAGTTTTTAAATTGCTTTTTAACTTAATTTGAGAAATTATAGTAATATTGTTCATACTTAAAAATATCTACACATGAAATTAACTAAACTTTTAACACTTTTTACAGCAATCCTACTTGTACAAACTTGTTTTGCTCAAGAAAAGGAAAATAATATGAAAAATTTTCGCTTTGGTCTAAAGGTTACACCAATGCTTGCGTGGTTTAGACCAGACGGCACCAAAGTAATTGAGAGCGATGGAGTAAAAGCAAAATTCGGATATGGTTTGATGACAGAGTTCAGATTGAATAAAAACATTTCTTTTGCAACCGGCATAGGAGCTGATTATGAAGGAGGGAAATTAAACTACAAAGATTCTGCAGTTTATTACGCGCTTGATAATAATATCCTAGACATAAAAGAAGATACTGCAGGCAAAAAATATGCTATCTACCTTTTAAACAATAGAGAATTTAATGTTTCGTATTTAAATATTCCAATTACCTTAAAAATGAAAACAGGTGACATTGGTGGAATTACCTATTATGGTTTGTTTGGAGGAGATTTGGGAATTCGCCTAAAAGCAAAAGCAACAGATAAAAAAACCGACTTACAAGTGCCTTCCGGATTTAATTATGACACCGAAAACATTAACATTACAAAAGACATGAATATATTGCGCATTTGCTTAAATGTTGGTGCCGGACTAGAATATAATTTGGCAGGCACAACATCGTTAGTAGTTGGCGTAAACTACAGAAGAGGTTTTTTATCTGCACCTAAAAGCACTTCCGATCAGTTAAGGAAAGGGAAAACAAAAACTAGTTTTTCTCAGCCGGCCCCGGGAGATGCATTTTTGTTGACAGTTGGGGTATTGTTCTAATCACAAATTATAAATTCAAATCCCGATCATATAAAAAGTGGTCGGGATTTTTTTTGAACTCCTATGCAAACAACTAAAATTATTGGCCACATTGTAGATTGGTTAAATTCTTATTGCGAACAAACTCGCTTAAATGGATTTGTAATAGGCATTTCCGGAGGAATAGATTCTGCACTAACATCTACACTATGCGCAGAAACCGGCAAGCAACTACTCTGCTTGAACATGCCCATTAGGCAGCACAAAGCAGAATACGATAGAGGTTCCGAACATATTAATTGGCTTTTAAAAAAATACCCGAACGTAACTTCTTTAGAAGTAGATTTAACAGCTGCATTTGAGCAATTAGAAAATACCTACCCTGCAGACATTCAAGACTGGCTTACCATGGCAAATACACGTGCACGATTGCGCATGACCACACTATATGCCTTTGCATGCAATAAAAAATTATTGGTTGCCGGCACAGGAAATAAAGTAGAAGATTTTGGCGTAGGCTTTTTTACAAAATATGGAGATGGAGGGGTTGATTTAAGTCCTATTGCCGACTTAATGAAATCGGAAGTGCGTGCGTTGGCCAAAGAATTAGGTGTTGTAGAATCAATTATAACAGCTGCTCCAACAGACGGATTATGGGCAGACGGTAGAACAGACGAAGATCAAATTGGCGCTAAATACGATGAGTTGGAATGGGCAATGAAACATATTGAATCTAATACAAACACGGAGTTAAACGATAGACAAAAAAAAGTACTGGAAATATACACGAGACTAAACAAAATTAATCAACACAAAATGAATCCAATTCCGGTTTGTATGATTCCAAAAAGTTTTTTTTAAGAGACACACAGTAACAATAAAAACATGAAAACAACTAGTACATTATCTCTATTTTTATTTTCTACATTATTGTTTTCACAATACGGGAATCGTTTCGACTGGCTTATAGGAACCTGGCACAGCACAATGGACGGAAGCCCATTTACAGAAATATGGCTAAAAAAAGAAAACACTTATTACGGAAAGGCATTTATTCTAAACAATACGGATACTGTTTTCTCAGAAACATTGCGTATCGAAAAAATTGACAACCATTGGGTTTTTATTGCAAGCATCAACCATTCAGCTCCTACGCTATTCACGTTAATAGAGAATGACACGAATACACTGATTTTTGAAAACAAAGAACACGACTTTCCTAACAAAGTAGTTTACGAAAACAAAGGCCACAAAAACATGATAGCATGGATAGAAGGAAAAGTAAAAGGAGAAACTAAAAAAGAAGAGTATTTATATACGAAAGTGAAATAAAATTTAACTTGATTTCTTACTAATAATTTCTTTCGTAAGTATAATAAAATGGGCTTCTGTGCGTCTCCTACAATAAATATATATGTGGGAACAAATGCTTAGAAATACATTCTAGTTAATTGCATCTTTTAAAACAATTATTTATAAAATTTCACTTTTTCTTTACCCTCATAAGTATTACATTTACTAAAAATTACAACCATGAAAGTTTGCAACAACATCCTAGAAACTATTGGCAATACTCCACTAGTACGATTAAATAAAATAGTAAAAGATATTCCGGCAACAGTTTACGCTAAAGTAGAAACCTTTAATCCTGGCAATTCTATTAAAGATCGCATGGCACTTAAAATGATAGAAGATGCCGAAAAAAAGGGTTTGATAAAACCCGGCTATACCATTATTGAAGGCACATCCGGCAATACAGGCATGGGACTTGCAATTGCAGCCATTATAAAGGGATACAAATGTATTTTTACAACTACCGATAAACAATCTAAAGAAAAAGTTGATGCTTTGCGTGCCTTTGGGGCAGAAGTAATTGTGTGCCCTACTAATGTAGAGCCGGAAGATCCTCGCTCTTACTACTCAGTTTCGTCTCGTTTAGAAAAGGAAGTTCCTAACTCATGGAAACCAAATCAATACGATAATTTATCCAACTCACTCGCACATTACGAAAGCACTGGACCAGAAATTTGGGAACAAACAAAAGGAAAAATAACTCATCTAGTTGTAGGTGTAGGTACAGGTGGAACCATTTGCGGAACAGGTCGTTTTTTGAAAGAAAAAAATCCGAATATTAAAATTTGGGGAATAGATACCTATGGCTCTGTATTTAAGAAATACAAAGAAACTGGGGTCTTCGATAAAAATGAAATATACCCCTACATCACAGAAGGTATAGGAGAAGATTTTTTACCTAAAAATGTTGACTTTAGCATTATTGATCATTTTGAAAAAGTAACAGATAAAGATGCTGCTATTTACACCCGAGAAGTAGTAAAGCAAGAAGGAATATTTGCAGGAAACTCCGCTGGGTCAGCAGTTGCAGGGCTTATCCAGATGAAAGACAAATTAAAAAAAGACGATTTGGTAGTTGTAATTTTTCACGACCACGGAACTCGTTATTTAGGCAAAATGTTTAATGATGATTGGATGAGAGATAGAGGTTTTATTGTGCATGAAAAACCAAAGGCAATCAATTTAATTGAGAAACATAAACACTTAGATTTGGTTACGATTGACAACACACAAACGGTAATGGAAGCAATTACCAAAATTACAAAATTCAATATCTCTCAAATACCAGTTGTTAAGGGAAACGAAATAATTGGCTCCATTGTGGATAGCGAAATATTTCCGAAAGTTTTAGAGAACCCTGATTTAAAAAACAAACCGGTTGAAAGTATTATGAGCAAGGCATTTCCTTTTGTAGATGCAAACACCTCGCTCGAAGATATTGCTAAAAAATTCACAAAAGAAAACAGCGCTATTCTAGTAAAAGACTTGGATGGCAAAAATCATATTATTACAAAACATGATTTGATTGATGCTATTGCATAGTTTACTAATCACTGCATTCGAGGTACCAAACTAAACTTATCTCAAATGAAAGTGATTGACCAACTGGGAAATACTGTTCAGTTAGCTTATTCACCCAAACGCATTATCTCGGTAGTTCCTTCTCAAACTGAGTTATTATTTGACCTGGGCTTGGACGAAGAAATAATTGGCATCACTAAATTTTGTATACACCCAAAAGAAAAAACAAAATCGAAACAGAAAATTGGAGGTACAAAAAAGCTAGATATAGAAAAAATAATTAGTCTTAATCCCGATTTAATTATAGCCAACAAAGAAGAAAACGACAAAGCTCAAATTGAATTATTAGCAACTAAATTTCCTGTTTGGATTAGCGATGTTGTTACACTTGACGATGCATATCAATTAATCATACAGCTTGGAATTATAGTAGGAAAGGAGCAAAAAGCCCGCGAATTAGTCGACAATATAAAAAATAGTTTCGCCTCTCTACTTCAACCCAAAAGCGATGTACAACATCAACTAAAAAACAAAACTGTTGCCTATTTAATATGGTCAAATCCATATATGTGTGCAGGATCAAACACATTTATAAATTACATTTTAGAAAGTTGCTTATTACTAAAAAACATCGTTGCTCATTCAGTGAGTAGGTATCCAGAAATTACAGCTGCAGATTTAAAAGCAAGCAATCCTGATTTCATATTCCTTTCCTCAGAGCCATTTCCGTTTAAAGAAAAACACCTTCACGAGTTGCAGCAAATATGCCCTACTGCAACCATAAAACTAGTTGATGGCGAATTGTTTTCTTGGTATGGCTCTCGCCTACAACGCACACCAAACTACCTAGAAAATCTGCTATTTTAAATCGAATAAAATATAGTAGATTTACATCTTTCTAGAAACAAACTTTGAACACGTTAAAAAAATATTTTTTCTGTTTATTTTTTTGTGCAGTACTCATTCCATTGCATGCGCAAAAGGTTGGCTTAGTATTGAGTGGTGGTGGGGCTAGCGGAATTGCCCATATAGGTGTTTTAAAAGCACTGGAAGAAAATGACATTCCTATCGATTATATTACAGGCACTTCCATTGGAGCCTTTGTTGGTGGATTATATTCAATCGGGTACTCCCCTACTGAAATTGAAACTCTCTTCAAAAACAAAAGGTTTACAAATATTGCTAGCGGAGAAATCGACAAAAAATATTTGGGTTACTTTAATACTCGAGAAGCAGATGCATCATGGATTTCACTCAAACTGAAAATTGATTCGATTTTTTCACCATTAATCCCAACCAATATAATTTCCCCCATACCACTTGACTTAGCCATGATGGAGCTCTTTTCATCCGCCTCTGCAGCTTCTAATTACAACTTCGATAGTTTGTATATTCCTTTTCGCTGCGTAGCATCTGATATAGAACTAAAACAGTCTTTAGTTTTTAGAAATGGGAATCTAAATGAAGCGATAAGAGCTTCTATGTCCTACCCATTTTTTATTAAGCCAATTACAATAAACGGCAAACTATTATTTGATGGAGGGTTATACAACAATTTCCCATCAAACATTATGTACGATGATTTTTACCCGGATTTTATTGTAGGCAGCAATGTTACCGGTAACTCTCCTCCACCCAACGAAGAAGATGTGTACTCGCAAGTACGAAGCATGATGGTTACTAAAACCAATTACGAACCGTATTGTGAGAATGGAATTATTATTAAACCTTGGGCAGATGTATCGCTGTTTGATTACGAAAACCCACAACGGCTTATTGATAGCGGGTATGTTGCGACCATGAGACAAATGAAGGCTATCAAATCGTGTATTAAAGAATTTGAATCAAGCGAAGAAAGAACTAAAAAAAGAACTGAATTCAAACAAAAAAGACAGCCTCTTTTATTTACAAAACTTGAAACCACAAACATTACTAGAAGACAAAACAAATACATTCAAAATTCACTAAAAATGAAAAACGGCACATTGCCATTAAACAAGCTAAAACAAAAATATTATTTATTGGCTGCTGATGACCGCATAAAATCTATTTATCCTAACGCTGTAAAAGATTCAGACTCTTCCTATATTCTAACTTTAAAAATAAAACCCGACAAAAGTCTAACAGCATTCTTAGGAGGAAATTTTTCCAACAGACCAATTAGTACGGGCTATATGGCACTTAAATATAATTATCTCAGAAATTTAGGATATACTTTTTTTGCAAATGCATACTTCGGAAAACTATACACCTCTGTTCACGCAAAAACTCAAGTTTCATTTAAATTTCCGTTTTCTTTTTACCTAGAGCCAAACATTACCTACAATCGATGGGATTTTTTTAAAAGTAGCAATGCCATTTTTGAAGATGTAAAGCCAGCCTACCTAATTCAGTACGATGAGTTTGTAGAAATGAATGCAGGAATTCCACTGGCCAATGCGGGAATTATTACTGGGGGAAGTGGACTAGGAGACATTAGAAACAATTACTATCAAACAGAAAAATTTAGCTCTACAGATACCGCAGACAAAACTACATTCACCTTTTTTAACTCTCACTTAACGTATGACTTTAACACATTGAACAGAAAGCAATATGCAAATAGTGGTAGCAAAATACATTTTAGTATAAAATATATGCAGGGTGAAGAGTACACGGAACCCGGTTCCACCTCTAGCACCAACCGAAAATTCAGAAAAATTCACGAATGGGTGCAAGCAAAGCTTTCCGTAGATCAATATTATATGACTAAAAAAAGAATAAAAATGGGAATTCTTTTTGAAGGTGTATTTTCTACACAAACACTATTTAACAATTACACTGCTAGCATACTCACAGCACCCGCATTTCAACCTACACCCGAAAGTAAAACATTTTTCCTAGAAGGATACAGAGCTCACAAATATTTAGCAGGTGGAGTAAAAAACATTCTCAGTTTTAGAAAAAATGTAGAACTACGCTTAGAGGGATATGTTTTTCTGCCGCACCAAGCATTAAAAAAAGATATTAATTTAAAAGCTACATATGGTTTACCTTTTAGCGATGTTCATTATATTGCAATGGCTGCAATGGTATACAATACAGCGCTTGGACCACTTAGCCTCAGCGTTAATTATTACGACAGAAGAAGAGAATCTTTTAATGTCCTGCTTCATTTTGGCTATCTAATTTTCAATAAGCGAACAATTGATTAAGTTTTTTTTCTAAAAAAATAAAAAATTATTATCTATCTTTAGGCTTAACCAAAAATTAAAAATATTTATGAAAAAGTTTTTCATTTACATCGCAGCAGTTGCGTTATTATCGAGCTGCACGTTTACCTCTAAAACAATGAGAGAGCCTAACACTCGTTTAAATTTAGAAATGAAAGACCTGTCGCTTTCTGAGCAATTTACAGCAGAGGCTACCTCAACTAAAATTTTCGGAATCGATTTTCAACGTTTATTTAAAAGAAGCGAAGCTAGTGTTTCTAAAGATGGGGCAACCGCAATCGCAAACCCATTGGTGTTTTTAGCCAGTATACCAGTAATTGGCACTTTTGCTATGGATAGAACATCCAACTTTGCAATGTATGAATTGATGAAAGCACATCCCGGATACGATGTGGTATTTTATCCTCAATTTGAAACAATAGAAGAACGTCCAATTGGATTAAGACTATATAGAAAAACAACAGTAAAAGTTACTGCTCGTTTGGCAAAAATGAATGGCAAATAAAACTTCAAATTTTATTTAAAAGAAAAAGCCCTTGCTAGTAAACTAGCAAGGGCTTTTTCTTTTGATTAAAAAATAATTTAATACTCATCCTCATTGAAAAAGAAATCTTCTTTTGTAGGATAGTCAGGCCAAATTTCTTCAATAGATTCATAGGATTCGCCTTCGTCTTCCATCTCTTGCAAATTTTCTATTACCTCCATAGGAGCACCCGAACGAATTGCAAAATCAATCAACTCATCTCTTGTAGCAGGCCAAGGAGCATCTTCTAAATAAGAGGCTAATTCTAGTGTCCAATACATGTTATATTTTTTTTAATTAAACTTATTAAACCAATTTAACCAACACCATGATTTAGTGTAAAAAAGCTAAAGTGGCATACCCAAACATTCTGCAAATCAAGAAAAATTGTTGAAACTAACAAAATAATTCGCCTATAAACTTATTTACAGGTAATTAACATTTTCAGATTAAGCTATAGTCTTGGTATCCAAGGAGTTTCAATAGCATTCAAATCTTGTGCTAATTTGCGAGAAAGCATAAAAAGATAATCAGACAGCCTATTCATGTATTGAATAACAATTTCAGGCACCGAACTCACCTCTGATAAATGAATAATATTTCTTTCGGCACGCCTACAAATACATCTTGATACATGACACAAAGATACCGTTGCATGTCCTCCAGGCAAAACAAACGATCGCATTGGTGGAAGCAAAACCTCCATTTCATCAATATGTTTTTCTAAATAGGTAATATCTGTTTCTATAAGTGAAGGAATTTTTATGTTTTTCTTCTCCGGATCACACGCCAACAAGGAGCCGATAGTAAAAAGTCTGTCTTGAATTTCTACCAATACGTTTACATAGCTTTTACCGATCGTCTGATCTCTCAACAAACCTATGTATGAGTTTAATTCATCAACTGTACCGTACGCCTCAATACGAATATGATGCTTGGGGACACGAGTTCCTCCTAACAATGACGTTTGACCCTTATCTCCGGTTTTGGTATAAATTTTCATACGTATCACTTTTTCTCTTTATTATCCGAATCACTTTCAATTGTTCCATCTTTCAACCGAACAATTCTATGTGCATATTTTGCAATGTCTTCTTCATGCGTAACCAATATTACTGTATTACCTTGTGCATGGATGGCTTCAAACAATGCCATAATTTCTACAGAAGTTTTAGAATCTAAATTACCGGTTGGTTCATCGGCCAAAATAATTGCCGGATTATTTACCAATGCTCTGGCAATTGCAACACGTTGGCGTTGCCCTCCAGACAACTCATTGGGCTTATGATGCATTCTATTGGCTAAACCTACTTGCGATAATACTTCTTTCGCCCTCACTTCTCGCGCAGACTTTGGAAGTCCGGCATACACAAGCGGAAGCATAACATTCTCAAGCGCTGTAGCTCTTGGCAATAAATTAAATGTTTGAAAAACAAATCCAATTTGTTTATTTCTCACTTCGGCCAATTCATCATCTATCATTTGTGCAACCGAAATATTATTGAGTATATACTCCCCGAAAGTAGGAGTATCAAGACACCCAAGCATATTCATTAATGTAGATTTACCCGAACCCGATGGTCCCATTAATGCAACATACTCGCCTTTGTTTATTTGCAAATTAACAGACTTCAGTGCATGAATAACCTCGGTGCCTATCTTATAGGTACGTGCAATATTATGTATTTTAATTATTGGCTGCATTTTATTAGAAATCAAATTTCGTAAATAAAATTGGGTATTCTACCAAATGTAGATATTAAAATTTGTGAATAAAATCTAGCTAATTTAACTAATCTATCCAGGTGAGTATATAGGTCACCTACTAGTATTTATGTAAATTGCAGCATGAATAAAAAACTATTTTTACTTGATGCTTTTGCCCTAATTTACAGAGCCTACTTCGCTTTTAGCAACAACCATAGAGTTAATTCAAAAGGACTAAACACATCTGCTATCTTAGGTTTTACAAACACTTTACTAGATGTATTAAAAAAAGAAAAGCCCACACATATAGCCGTTGTTTTTGACACATCGGCTCCAACCGAACGACACACAAGCTTTGCAGCTTATAAAGCACACCGAGAAGAGATGCCGGAAGATTTATCTAAATCCATACCCTACATAATTAAACTTATTGAAGGGTTTAATATTCCGGTAATTGCAAAAGATGGTTTTGAAGCAGATGATGTAATTGGCACACTTGCAAAAAAAGCCGAGCAGCAAGGGTTTGTAACCTATATGATGACGCCAGATAAAGACTATGGACAACTTGTTTCGGAAAATATTTTAATGTATAAACCTGCAAGAATGGGGAATGGAGCCGAAATTTTGGGTCCGGCAGAAATTTGTAAACGATGGGATATTCAACATGTAGATCAAGTAATTGAAATTTTAGGATTAATGGGCGATAGTGTTGATAATATTCCCGGCATACCCGGAGTTGGCGAAAAAACAGCGATACAGCTTATCAAAGACTTTGGAACTATAGACAATTTGCTTGTAAATACAGACAAATTAAAAGGAAAACTAAAAGAAAAAGTTGAGCTAAATAAAGATCTTGCACTACTATCAAAAAAACTTGCAACCATCATTTGTGATGTTCCGGTTGACTTAGAAGAAGACAAATTAATACTTACCGAACCCAACAGAGAAGCATTAAAAGAATTATTTACAGAATTGGAGTTAAGAAGATTGGCTCAACTTATTTTAGGTGAAGAGATAACTTCCGACTCAACTAATACAACTAGTGCAGATACTAAAAACGAGGGCCAAGTTGACTTATTCGGCAATGCAGTTGTAACCCAAAATGTAACGACTGCCGAATTAGAGGAAGATGCGCAAACAAATTACAAAACTATTTTAGACACTACGCATAGCTACACAATTATTGACACAACTGAGAAGTATGCAGAATTAGCAAATCAACTTCAACAACAACCTTCTTTTTGTTTCGACACCGAAACAACATCGCTAGATGTAAAGGATGCGGAATTAGTTGGAATGTCTTTTTGTTTTAAAGAGTTCGAAGCCTATTATATTCCAATACCTGCAAACAAAGAACAAGCGCAACAAATTGTAGATTTTTTCAAACCGGCTTTTTCAAATGAAAACAGCATAAAAGTTGCTCAAAATATTAAATACGATTTAAGTGTTTTAAGAAACTACGGTGTAGAAATTAAAGGGAAAATATTTGACACCATGGTAGCACATTTTTTAATACAGCCTGATATGCGCCACGGAATGGACGTGTTGGCAGAAACATACTTAAATTATTCGACAGTAAAAATCGACACGTTAATTGGCAAAAAAGGAAAAGACCAATTAAGTATGCGCAGTGTACCCATAAAACAAATAGCAGAATACGCTGCAGAAGATGCGGACATTACGTTTCAATTAAAAAATAAATTTGAGCCCATGTTAGCTCAAGCCAATATTACCGATTTGTTTGAGAAAATAGAAATCCCATTAATTCCGGTTCTATCTGCCATGGAGAGAGAGGGGATAAAGATTGACATAAATGCGCTACACGAATATTCAAAAGAATTAGGAATTGAAATTGCCAAAATAGATGCCGAAATTCAGCAATTAGCAGGCACTTCATTCAATGTATCATCCCCCAAACAAGTTGGCGATATTTTATTTGAAGTCCTTAAAATTGTAGAGAAGCCCCAAAAAACCAAAACCGGGCAGTATGCTACTTCGGAAGATGTTTTGATAAAATTAGTTGGCAAACATGCTATTGTAGAAAAAATTTTAGACTATAGAGAACTTCAGAAATTAAAAAACACATATGTAGATACATTACCTGAACTTATACATCCTAATACAGGACGCATACACACTTCCTTTAATCAGGTTGTAGCAGTTACCGGTAGATTAAGTTCTGACAATCCAAATCTTCAAAACATTCCAATTAAAACAGAAAAAGGGCGAGAAATTAGAAAAACATTTATCCCTAGAAATAGCGATTACTTATTGCTTTCGGCAGATTACTCACAAATAGAGTTGCGTATTATTGCTGAACTAAGTGGCGATGAGGGAATGATAGAAGCCTTTAATAGCGGGAAAGATATACATGCAGCCACCGCTGCTAAAGTGTATAACGTGCCGCTGGAAGAAGTAACTTCCGACATGAGAAGAAATGCGAAGATGGTTAATTTCGGCATTATCTACGGCATATCAGCATTTGGCTTATCGGAAAGATTAAACATACCAAGAAAAGAAGCAGCGTCCATTATAGAACAATATTTTATTAAATACCCGGGAGTAAAAGAGTATATGGATACAAGCATTGCTGTTGCAAGGGAAAAAGGCTATGTACAAACCATAATGGGCAGAAAAAGATATTTACGTGATATTAATTCAAAAAATGCGGTTGTGCGTGGTTTTGCAGAACGTAACGCAATTAACGCGCCAATACAAGGCTCTGCAGCCGACATGATAAAAATTGCGATGATTAATATTCATAATGAATTCATAAAAAATGATTTTAAATCAAAAATGATTTTACAGGTACACGATGAGTTAGTTTTTGATGTACACAAAGAAGAGTTGGAGACTATAAAGCCAATCATAAAAGAAAAAATGAGTGCTGCAATAAAAATGAAAATTCCAATAGAAGTAGAAATTGGAGTTGGCGAAAACTGGCTGAAAGCGCACTAAAATAAAAACATAACAGCTGTAACTTTTGAAAACAGCAATTCGTCCTATACTAAAAACACATTTAAAAACTCACTATTAAAAGTAGTATGATGAAAACAACTAGCAGACTTTTATTTGCATTGGCAATACTAATAATTTCATCGTGCAAAAACGATTCATTCTTGGTGCGCAAATATGTTCCCGGCACATTCAAAGAAAAAAGCACTCAAGTAGCTATAAATAATAGTAAAAAAGGGGATTCGAAAATTGAAGAAATTATTTCAAAAGAGTTTACCACCAACACAAATATCCCTACTAAAACAGAACCGGTAAAACCGTACAACACAAAACCTATTTTTCAAAAAACAGCTAACACAAATAATATTAAAACAATCACGGCATCCACTTCAAACAAACTAAAACACTCGTACACACTATCGGGTACTACAGAGCCACAAGACAAATACTACAACCCAAATTATCAAAATAATTATGTTTCCAAACAAGTAAGCAGTGCGGAAAACATGGCTATTGTAGCTTTTGTATTTATATTTTTCTTTTCGCCATTAGCAATAATTTTAGGGTTAATTGCTCGAAAAAAAATACGAATGGCTCGTGCGGCACTCATGAATCATAATGGAAATGAAAACTACGGAAAAGAAAACGCTAGCTTAGATACAGCTGACCTATTTGCCAAAATAGCAATTTTTGTACCTCTTTTAACTCTTTTATTTGTGCTATTAATTGCGGTATTCTTTTTATTACTTCTTATTTAAGTTGCAGTACTTATTTATAAAAGGCTCTACCGAAGATGCTCCTAAGTTTAATGCGGTATAAAAATCAGCACAAGCATATTGCGGTTGATTCATTTTCAAATACACCATTCCTCTATTAACATATGCACCCGGGCTCTTTGGCTTTAACTGAATTGATAAATTAAAATCTTGAATTGCTCCCGGCAAATCATTTCCTTCTGCTTTGGCAATACCTCTGTTTGATATTGTTTCCGCATGATTGGGTCGCAAGGAAATCGATTTATTTAAATCCGCCAATGCTCCCTTAATATCGCCCTTTTTGGTTTTTACAGCTCCCAAGCCACTTAATGCCTCGGCAGAATAAGGATCCCAGGCTAACGCCTTAACAAAGCATGTATTTGCCAACTCCAGTTCATTCAAATAAATATAGGCTGTACCTTTTGTAGAGTATGCAAATGGATTAATCGGTTTTAGTTTTATTGCTTGGTCTAAATCTAAAATAGCTTCTTTGTAATTGCCTGCATTCTTTTTACTCATGCCTCTATTCGAATATGCATCAGCGTACAATTTATTTACGTTAATAGCATTGGTATAACAAGTAATGGCATCGTTGTAGTTATTACTATTGTTGTGTGCGCTTCCTAAGTTATTCCAGGCGACCTCAGCAGTAGGATAACACCTAGTTGTATGCTCCCACAGTGTAAAGCTATTTTTCCACACCTTAATCTGAACTGTAGTTTGATATGCAAGTAGAAGCAAATACACAACTACCCCAAGTGCTACTAGCTTCTTCGTTTTTTCTTGCTCAATATACTTATTAATATAAAATGCAAATACCGTAAATATTCCAAGTGATGGAATATAACTGTACCTATCTGCCATTATTGCATTGCCTACCGGAATTAATTGTAAAACCAAGAAAATATTAACCACATAAAAAGCTAAACAAAAAAATAATTGCCGATTACTTTTAAATGATTTAAAAAGAAGCCAACAATAACCCAAAGACAACACAAAGCAAGCCCAAAACTCAATGCCAATAGCTCCTTTTGTGGGATATGGATAAATAGCGGACAGCTTAAATGGATAAATAAACTTTAACAAATAATTAATAAATCCATAGCAAGCAAATAAAATTCTATCGAAAAAATTTCGTGCAGCATTATCAAAAATAGCACTAGCAGAGCTTTGTGCTTTAATGGCAATCAACCCAAAAACCAATGCCAATAAAACAAAGATGGATTTTTCTGCAATTACTTTTATAGAATTTAGCTTTCTATTTAGAAGTATATCAATTAGTACAATAGTAATAGCAAGTGATACAGCTTGCCCTTTTGACAGTGCAGAAAAAACAAAACAAAGAAGAGATATAACAAAATACTTTTTGTGTTCATTAACACAGTATTCGATATAAGACAAAACAGAAAGCAAATAAAAAAATGTAAAAAGAACATCTTTCCGTTCTGAAACCCAAGCTACCGACTCAACATGAATTGAATGTACTCCAAATAACAATGAAGCTAGCCAAGCCATATTCGAATTAAATAATTTTTTAATAAGTACAAAACACAACAGTGTGTTAAACAAATGCAATAATAAATTAGTAAGATGATACTGAAATGGACTAAGCTTAGAGAGGTTGTAATCGAACGCTAAGGAAAGCCATGTAAGTGGATGGTAGTTACCATTTTTGAAACTGGTAAAGAAATTTTGAATTGTAGATGCAGATAGGGATTGAATATCGGCATTCTCAGTAACATATAAATCATCGTCCCAATTTGTAAAATCATTACTCAAACTACCCCAGTATGTTAATGCCGTAAACGCTAATAAAATCAAAACACGTATGCCCGTACCACTAAAAAAAGGAGCGTCCTTCTTTATCTGCTTAGTTGTATTTTTTCTAGTGTTTTTCACCTCTATAAAACAATCTTAATTGGTATAAAGTAAATTGCATCCTCGAATATCACTATTATCAAATCTTCCAAGAATTTCGAAAGAATTATCCGCATTAACCAAGCCTAAATCTTGTGTAGCAATAAAACTTACAGCATCAATATTGTACAAATCAATAATATTAACACCGCCAGTCTTTCCATTTTCCAATACATGAAATGGGTCGTTTACATCCCTTATTAAGACTTTCATCCAAGCAGGACATTTAAACGCTCCTTTCTTTTTTGCATAAGCTTGTGAAAACAATTCCGTCATCCCGTATTCCGAATGTATGGACGTAACACCTAATTGACCTGCTAAATACTGATGTAAATCAGAGCGAATAGGCTCTACTCCTCTACCCTTCATACCACCTGTCTCCATAACAATGGTATGGTCCAAACTGAGTTGGTATTGCTGCGCAAAATCAATTAAGGCAAATGTTACTCCAATTAAAATAGTTTTTTGTTTGCTTTTATTTAAGCTATCCAGCGCCAAACGAAGTTCTTCAAAGTTAGCTAGGTAAAACTTATTGTATTTATTTCCCGATAATTGCATTAACTCATTTACCATAAAAACCAAGGACGAATTAGTGCGTTCTAAATAAGAGGGAAGCAATGCTAAAATTGCATATTCCTTTATAGAACCATAAAAATGCTCAAAGCATCTAGTAAAGCTCTCAATATACAAATCTACATGTGTTACATATCTTTTGCTTGTTATAGAGCCGGTAGTAGCACTGCTTTCAAATGTTCTTGTAATTAGTCCTTCGGTTGATAGAACAGGCATCTGCTTAAAAAAATCTATTGGCAAAAAAGGAATTTCTTTATACGTACGAATTTGTTCTGGGACCTTTTTTAATGCATCTACAAATAGCCGGTATGGTTGACAATTCTTATATTGATAGGCAAAAACCGACAAACAAACCTCATTAAAAGTAGATTCATCAACGGCATAAATATCTCTTATTAGTTGTTCTCGTAACATACTCTTGCGTATGCAATTGCAATTTGGTATATTTAACAATATGCTAAAGCATGTAAATATATTATTTTTAGGAGTGTTTTTACTACTCTTTGCATCTTGTATTAAAACACGAGATATTTCTCCAATACCTGCAATTGAATTTAAAGATTTTATCAAATCATCCAATTTAGATTCGGCTCAACTCATTATTGGATTTAAAGACGGAGATGGAAATATTGGCTTGAAACAGTCTGACACAACAGGAATTTATAGTAAAAACAATTTTTACCACTACAATATTTACATGCGCTATTTTTACAAAAAAGCGGATGGAACTTTTGAGCAATTTGTTTTGCCTTCCGGAGACACCTTAGAGTATAAATATAGAATTCCGGATATAACACCCGAAGGACAAGACAAAACGCTAGATGGAGAAATGGAAATTACGCTATTTTCGCCTTACTATTATCCCGGACATACTGTTGTTAGGTTTGATGTATTTATAATCGACCAAGAACAAAATAAAAGCAATGTGATTAGCACTCCGGAAATTAACGTTCCTTAAAAAAATTTAGTGGTAGCTATTTACCTCCAACAGTTGTCTTTTTCTGTTTTACTTTTGTAATCTCCATAAATGTTCTCTCAATATCACCGGTTGGTTTTTCGGCCGGAGATTGCACCATTTTACCCTCGGGATTAATTAAATAGTAGGTTGGAATTGCCTTTATCTCATACAAATCTTTTACATACTTTAACTCGTCAAATAAAAACACCCAATCGTATTTTGAATTCTTTTGCAAAAAGCGCTCCATCGCCTCCTTTGTATTATCCGTTGATATACTAACAAACTCTATTTTATCTCCATATTTCTTTTTTAAAGTAGGAATCATTTTCATTTCTTCCAGACAAGGAATACACCAAGATGCCCAAAAATCAAGGTATACATACTTGCCTTTAAAATCAGAAAGCTGATGCATTTTTCCTGTTTTGTCGGGTAAAGAAAAATTAGGAGCCTCTGCATTTTTATTTAAACGGCCCAACTTGTAAAAAACATTTTGAGCTATTTTCTTGTGATTATCTATGCTTGAATTTTTCTGTATATGATTTAACAAAGCTGTAATGCTACCTCTATCAACTTGTTCAACATAATACAATTCATACAACCCTTTTAGCAAAACCAACTCTACAATAGTATCATTTGTAAGTCCCGACATTTTTTTAATTTCTTGGATTGTGCCTTCGTAATTGGCTTTATCATTCAACTCCAACAATAACTTAGATGCATCATTTCGCATTAACAATTTCTGAACATATTGCTTGAATACAGAATTGAAAAGAAACATGTACTCGAAATTAGTTTCGCTAATCTCAGAAGGTTTCCCAAAGTAAGTAACAGCGGGATTCTTTAACGTTTGTGTAATGCCATATTCCAACGACTTTAAATTACTTTTCAGGTGTGTCTTAAAAAATGGATTTGAGACATGCGCAAATCTTTTTTGCATTGCAACCGAAAAACTATCTAGTTTATTCTTTGCACGCCCAATTACAAAGTATTGATAATTGCGCATCCAAAAAGCATCAGTCAATTCGTTAAACTCCATAATTCTATAATTAAGATCTGTAGAGTCTAATCCCAACAAAACCAAATCAATATTTTTATCCATATACGGATTTACATATACACTTGTGTCTGGCTTTTGAAATACCACCGAGTAGTTTTTTTCCGGCTCAACAAACAAATGTCCTTTTAAATTATCAATTCGTAAATATATCTTTTGTATTGTTGGAGATTGTATAGTCAGCCTAAAATAGCCGGTATCATTTACTGTGGCTGATGCAGCGACTAGCTCTTTTTCCGTAATCAAATCATCATAAAAGCATGCATGAACCGCTTTGTTTTCAAATCCGCGAGCCATACCTACCACAACTACATTCTCGGAAAAAAGTGAAGTGGCAATACATACAAAAAACAAAACAGATTTATATTGAATACTTTTTTGCATAGAATTAAGTATTTGGAAACAGCAATCTATTTTTGCAAGTCGATACCTTTTGGAACAAAGGAAGATACATCTCCCCCGTTCTTAATAATATCACGTATAATAGTAGAACTAATTGCTGAATGTTCGGGTAATGTTAAAAGAAAAATTGTTTCCACATTAGTATGCATAGCTCTATTCATTTGCCCAATTCCTCTTTCAAACTCAAAGTCGGCAGATGTTCTAAGGCCTCTTAAAATATAATTTGCGCCAACAGTTTTACAAAATTCTACTGTTAAACCTTTGTAATCAGCAGCTTCAACCTTTGTTTCACTGGCAAATAATTGCTTTATCCATGCTACTCTTTTCTCTACAGAAAAAAAAGACGACTTGGTAGAATTAGCTCCAACAGCTATAATTATTTTATCAAAAAGAGGAATTGCCCGTCTGATAATAGATTCGTGTCCAATAGTAATTGGGTCGAAAGACCCTGGGAATACAGCTATTTTCATTGTGTGCGGCTTTATTTAAATATACTAAAATGAACTTTACCGTATTTTCTTACCTCCAAAAATCGTTCCGTATTTTCAAAATCGTGCGATTGATCGTGCTCTATAATAAGTATTCCATCTTCAGTTAAATAGTTATTTGAAAAGACAATCTCAGGTATTTTAGCAGTTTCGCGCATTTCAAATGGAGGGTCGGCAAATATTACATCAAATTTTTCGACACAATTCTTCAAATAGGCAAACACATTTACTTTCAATGTTTTAATCGTATCCAACTTTAGCTCCTTTGCTTTATTCTTCACAAAATTAAAACAGCCAAAATGAGAATCAACGTATGTAATACTTTTGCACTCACGTGATGCAAATTCAAAACTTATACTTCCAATACCACCAAATAAATCTAGCAACTTAACTGATGTAAAATCGATGCGATTATTCAGAATATTGAACAACCCTTCTTTGGCATAATCTGTAGTTGGCCTAGCAGGCAAATTACTGGGAGCAACAATATTGCGTCCTTTGTGAATGCCGCTTATGATACGCATGAATACTGATTAAAAATGGTGTAAAAAAAATGAGCCGGTAAACTATCTAAGTTAGTGTGGTATTTAAAGGAATCTATTCGGGTGCCAAATTTTATAAATCGAATATATTTAAACAGCAAATCGTACAAATTAGATTTTCTATTTATCTCTCCCAACAACTCTACCTCCTGCTCTTCCGGGTTAAGTTTCAACTGATCAAACACAAATAAAATGTAATAAATAAAATCTTCCTGTGATTTATAAATAAAGCAATTGTAAAAAACTAAATTTTTGTTTTGAATAACCAATATATCCAATTGACCCGACTGAACTTGCACTATAAACTTAGATGTGGTGGCATTCTTGTATTTAAATAATACACCATCAATCAAACTACTTGAATGGTGAATAAAACGAATGCCAACAAATTTTTTTAAAAATATTTTTTTTATCTCGGAATCAATCGTATATATATTTTGACAATCTAAATAGCGCAATTTTTCGTTACTAATTTCATCATTCGGCTCGGGTTGATGATTTATAGAAAAATAGTTTAGTTTGTTAGTAGCATCAAACAATGCCGCTGGAACCAATGTAGATTTTGGATGCACGCATGCCAAACTATAAGACTTATACGATTTTGCTAAATGAGTAGATTGATTTAAAATAGAACTTAAAACATCTTTCAACTGAGAAAAAGCTGTTGCATCTTGAAACGAATATTGTTCTAAACCTAAGTATGTATTCTGCTTTACATCCAACACCGCAACAACAAAGTCGTTCAAAGACAGTGTCATAGAAACATGACAGTGCG
The DNA here is from genome assembly GCA_017303975.1 of Bacteroidota bacterium. Taxonomy (NCBI): domain Bacteria; kingdom Pseudomonadati; phylum Bacteroidota; species Bacteroidota bacterium. Next base: position 19,513 of record JAFLBG010000016.1, on the reverse strand, counting down.
GACTACTTAAAACTGCACCAACAGTATCAAGCAAAGAGTATAATTTAGTATGTCTAGAAATTGCTACCACTGTTTCTTGATTTTCATACACCTAAAAGTACAAACACTTTATGAGAATCGTATTTTATTACCACAATTTTAATTTAGTTGTGCCCAAACTCCATTCTTGTTTGCTTCCTACAAATTCTAATTTAGAGTGTAGGTAAAAATAATTAATTAGTTTACATTTGAAACACACCTAAAAATTATTTAAAATGAAAAAACAATTACTTTCTTTTTTATCCGTTTTAGCATTATCTATCGGTACTATTTCTGCACAATGTACAATTACGTTTTCGAACGTGGTTAACAATTCATGCAACTCTAGCAATCAACTATATTGCAACGGAAGCGCTTCTGCCATGGTAAGTCCGGCCAATGTATATACCTATAGTTGGTCTAACGGTCAATTTTTACAGGGCGCATCACTTTTATGTGCCGGCACATATACAGTTCAAGCAACAGGACTTAGTATTTCCGGAAGCACAACTTGCACCGGCACCGTTACAATAACACAACCAACTGCCATAACAGCAGTTTCAACCGCCACTGCAACAACATGCCTTTCTTGTACTGACGGAAAACTTAGCGCAACAGCATCTGGCGGTACAGGTCCCTATTCCTATACTTGGCAACCTGCCGGGCTAGTAGGTCAAACACAAAGCAACGTGCCTGCAGGAAGTTATTTTGTGCAAGTTACAGATGCTAATGGATGTACATTTTTAGATACTAACCCTACGATCGTTCTACCGGGAGGCTTTTCGAGCGTAAATGAAACCAATTCTGCGCTTGTGTCTGTTTACCCCAACCCTGCTGAAAACGAGTTGTTTATTAAAAGTACTTCCAATTTATTTTTTGATAAGAACACTGTTAAAATCTATGATGTATTGGGCAAGCAAATTAAAATGCAATCTATAACTTTATCTACTCAAAATTCAGCTTCATTTGATATAGCAACGCTTCCCAAAGGATTGTATTATTTCATAATTGAAAATAATCAATCGGGACAACAAGTTACATCTCGTTTTATAAAAAAATAATTTTTTATCGTTTTTATCTAGGCTTGTTAAGTTAGCTCTTAACAAGCCTTTTTAGTCTTAAAAAACATGAACCTAGAGCTTTTCAAAGATTTACTTCAACAAAAAGCTTCTTTTCAATATACTACCGACCAACAAGTTGTAATTGAAAAATTACACCGACTACTTTTCGACAAGAATGAACGTATCTTAATCATTAGAGGATATGCCGGCACCGGAAAAACTTCGTTAATTGGTTCGCTCATAAAAAGCTCTCAACAAATTGGCAGAACCTTTGTACTGCTTGCCCCTACAGGTCGTGCCGCCAAAGTACAAACTCAACACACCAAGCAAATTGCATATACTATTCATAAAAAAATATACAAAAGAACTTCCGATGACGATACATTCACTAAAGTAGAATTGCAATACAACACACACAAAAACTGCATATTCATTGTGGATGAAGCTTCCATGATACCTGATTGGCAAAGCGGAGAAAATCAAAATTCTCAATCCGGAAGAAGTTTGCTAGACGATTTGTTTGCCTATGTTTTTAGTGGATTTAATTGCAAATTAATCTTAATGGGTGACAATGCTCAATTACCCCCAATTGGTTCAAATAAAAGCCCTGCACTAGAAAAAACGTATGTAGAAAGCAATTGGTCTTTTGCAACCCAACATGTGCAGTTGCGCGAAGTGGTAAGGCAAGCAACAGACTCTAGTATATTATTAAACGCCACACAACTACGATTGCTATTGTTACAAAAAGAAATGCCTGCAAAAATTCCATTGTCGCTAGATTCTGATTTTATTGCTATTACAGGCTATGAACTGGAAGACACGTTGAATAGCGCCTATTCTAAATACGGTGCAGAAAATGTTTTGGTTCTATGCAGATCTAACAAAACTGCCAACCAGTATAATCAACAAATACGAGCAAGAATAAAATGGTTAGAAAGCGATATTGCAGCAGGAGACTATTTGATGATTGTAAAAAATAATTACTCTTGGTTGCCCAAGGAATCTAAAATTGGGTTTATAGCCAACGGAGATATTATTCAAATTGAAAGAGTATCTAAACAAGAAGAAAAATATGGGCTCAAGTTTGCAAATGTTGTTGCTCGATTTATAGATTATGAAAACGAGCCAGAAATGGAATTTAAAATAATTTTAGATGTACTAACTTCAAACAATGCATCTTTAGAAGCAGAGCAACAAAAAAAATTATACTATGCAGTATTGGAAGATTACATGCACATTACATCAAAAAAAGAACGACTAAGAGCTGTAAAAGAGGATCCGTATTTCAATGCATTGCAAGTAAAATTTGCATATGCAATTACATGCCACAAATCCCAAGGTGGGCAATGGAAACAAGTGTTTATAGACCATGGATTTTTGAATCCGGAAAACTACAATTTTGAATTTATACGTTGGCTATATACCGCTATTACAAGAGCTACTGAAAAAGTGTACTTGATTAATTTTAATCAAAATTATTTCGAATTAAATGACAACTAACAATCCTGAATCTCTTTATTTTATTGCTATTATTCCGCCACAGCCAATATTTAATAAGATTTTCGCTTTCAAGGAACACATGGCAGCAAACTATGATTCAAAAGCGGCATTAAAATCGCCACCACACATTACCCTGCAAATGCCTTTCAAATGGGACACTCACAAAGAGGAAATACTCACAAATACGCTCCAACAATTCTCGCAACAACAAATTGAGTTTGAGATGGAGTTGTTAAATTTTTCGCACTTCGAATCGCGTGTACTTTATATTGACATAGTTGCGAATAACTATTTGCATATACTACAAAAGGAACTAGCTTATGCCATGCAAGCACTCCAACTATTTAATTCCACTCATAAAAGCAACGGATTTAAACCGCACATTACTATTGCGTTTAGAGATTTAAAAAAACAACAATTTCAATTAGCCTGGAAAGAATTTATAGAGATGAAATACCATGCTAAGTTTAAAGTGAACTCCATTTGTTTATTAAAGCACAACGGAAAAACATGGGATGTTTTTAAAGAACTAAATTTTAAGAAGAATAACGAATAAACGATTGAAATAACAGATGGCTTCAATCAATTATAGGATAATTAATTGGGGTTTCTTTATAAACTTGGGTGTAATTTCTGTATCGAAGCGGATTGGGAAATAAATTTTTCACTTTAGACTGTTTTAATTGATAGCTTTCATCATACCACAAAACAATTACCGGTGCTTCTGTCATCATTAATTGTTCTGCTTTTGCAAAATATTCAAAACATTTTTGTTCATTAATTTCCTTTTTACCGGCTTCAAAAAGCAAATCATACTCCTGATTAAAATACCTGCTGGTATTAGGATACGAAGGTTTTGATTTGTCTGCAGGCAATGTTTTTCCATAAAATGACCACAAAAAACTTTCAGGACTAGGATAGTCTGCACCTAAAGCATTCTTATACATATCAGCTGTTCCGTTTTGCACTGCGTTTATTTTATCCGGAAACGAAACCACATCAATATTAATGGTTATGCCCAATACATTTATAAGTTGTTTCTCAACTTCAAAAGCCACGCTTGTATTTCTTTGCCCTCCACTATTTACCAAAAATTTAAAGGAAGGAAAGCCCTTTCCTCCCGGATAGCCGGCTTCTGCCAATAACTTCCTAGCTTTTTCCGGATCATAGGTATACCCTTTTATTTTTGAAATGTCGTAATCTCGAAAAGAAGGAGGAACAACACCACTTTCAGCAGGACCATATGCTTCATTATTTAAAACAACCTCAACTATTCTATCTCTGTTTATTGCGTAGTTAAAGGCTTGTCGAACTTTCACATTATCAAAAGGAGGACGTGTAACATTAAACTCAAAAAAATGGGTTATCATTTCCGGAATTCTTTCTAATGTATAAATAGCAGAATCGCCTTGAAATTTTTTTATTTGCTTTTGTACTATTGTATTTACATCTTCCGAAGGAAGTCCAATAATTGCATCTATCTCCCCTTTTTTAAAAGCCTCCAACTCATCCTTTTTATTTGGCAAAAAAGTGAAACAAATTTTATCTAAATAAGGCAACTTTTTCCCACTAGAATCTAGAACATGATAATTTACGTTTCTGGATAAGACTAATCTTTTGAAATCCTTCCCGCTCTTAGGAAACACAAACGGACCCGTACCAATTTTTAATTCATTACCATAAGTATCGTACCCTTCTTTAGGAAATACAGCGGTAGCCAATGTAGCTAGTTTTAATAAAAATGTACCGCTTGACTGAGTAACTTTAAGTTGAAGCGTATAATCATCCAACACTTTTATACCCTCTATTTCTGTGGAAGGTTTTTCAGTCTTGCTTTTTGCATAGTACTCGTTAGCACCAACAAGAATATCCTTAAACGTAGTTTCGAAAAGCTTGTTATTTTCGGAATACGTACATAACTGTTTAAAACAATAATTAAAATCATTGGCAGTAACCTCTCGTCCTATGCCATTTTCAAAACAAACATCATCATGAAACTTAACACCCTTCTTTAGAAAAAAAGTATAGGTTGTACCGGCAGAATCTATCATCCAACGCTCTGCAATGCTTGGTTGTACGTATAAATCTTTTGTATTAAACATTAAAAGTCCTTCATACACTTGCGATGCAATATGCGAAGAAACTGCATCAACAACAGCGTGTGGGAATAGTGTTTGGTAATAGTCGGTCTCGTTTAACAATAAAGAATCACCCCAAATAGTTTTTGCGGTACTATTTTCTTGCGAATCGTTTTTTAATACACAACCTGCACAAAAAACAATTAAAACAATAATAAAAAGTGAACTCGATTTAAACATCAATCAATAATAATATCTCAAATATAATTATTTAGGGGTAACAATAAATAAAAAGGGCTATTTGTTATTAAACAAACTCATACTTCGCTGTAGTCCAATCGTTGCAAATGATACGACAAACTCTTTTGCACTAGTTATTCTGTTAGGCAGCTCAACAAGTTCTTCTTCCGACCACTTTCCCAACACGTAATTTACTTGGCTTCCTTTTGCAAACTCATTACCAATACCAAATCGCAATCGAGCATAATTTACGGTCGCAAGCGTTTCTTGAATACTTTTAAGACCATTATGCCCTCCATCACTTCCCTTTCCCTTCATTCGCAACGTACCAAAAGGCAGCGCTAAATCATCGGTAACTATTAAAATGTTTTCTAATGGTATTTTTTCAGTCTGCATCCAATAGTTTACCGCTTTTCCACTCAGGTTCATAAATGTGGTAGGCTTAATAGCAACTAATGTTCGCCCTTTATGTCTAACTTCAGCTCTAAAAGCCAATCTATCGCTCAGAAAAGAACCGCCTAATTCCTTAACTAACTTTTCAACAACTAAAAACCCTATATTATGGCGTGTTTGCTCATATTCAGCACCAATATTTCCTAAACCAACGATTAAAAATTTACTACTCATACTTTTCCAAAGTGAATCCTTCTTTTAAACTACAAATTTTTCATTGTTTTTCAATCACTCTTTGGATAGTAATTTAGAATGATTTTTAATAGCGGCATTTTAAATAAACAACCAACCTTTTCGTTGAAACTTTGTTAATATTTAAAAGGCAAAATGATTTTTAATACCATTTCACAGTTATATTTGTACGTCAAAAAAAAATAGATAGTTTATATTATGAGTAGCGCAAAACAATTTTTTAGTTCGTCCATTGGAAAAAAGGTGTTGATGTCTTTAACCGGTATTTTTTTATGTACCTTTTTAGTGGTGCATCTTATTGGCAACTTGCAGCTTTTTAACAATGATGGAGGAGTAGCCTTTAACAAGTACTCAGTTTTCATGACCACTTTTCCTCCCATCAAAATTATTTCTTATTTACTTTATACAAGTATCTTATTACACGCTATTTTCGGACTTGTTATTACAATGGCTAATCGTAAGGCACGACCTGTAAAGTATGCTGTAAATCGTCCGCAAGACAATAGTGCGTGGGCATCTCGTAATATGGGAATTTTAGGAACAGTACTTTTTGTTTTTATTGTTGTTCATATGGGTGATTTTTGGTACGAGTACAAATTTGGCAAAATACCAACTGTGATGATAGAGGGAGTTGAGTATAAAGATTTATATGCCGAAGTAGCCGAAGCGTTTTCTCAAAAATGGTATGCCTTGCTGTATGTAGTATGTATGGTTGCAATTTCATTCCACCTTGCACATGGCTTTCAAAGCGCGTTTCAAACATTAGGCTTAAACCATAAAAAGTATATGCCGTTGATTAAAAACATTGGCATTTGGGTGTTTGCAATTATAATTCCTGCATTATTTGCAGCTATGCCTATTTATTTTGCGTTTATAAAATAACACATCAATCAAGATTCACCATTCATCATTCAAGATAGTATGTCAAAAAAATTAGATTCAAAGATACCGGATGGTCCAATAGACCAAAAGTGGACAAAATATCGTTCGTCTGTGCCGCTAGTAAATCCGGCCAACAAACGAAGTTTGGAAATTATTGTTGTCGGTTCTGGTCTGGCCGGTGCCGCTGCTGCTGCATCTTTAGCAGAACTTGGGTATTCCGTAAAATGCTTTTGTTTTCAAGATAGCCCCAGAAGAGCGCACAGTATTGCTGCTCAGGGAGGTATAAATGCTGCGAAAAACTATCAAAATGATGGAGACAGCACTTATCGCTTGTTTTACGATACCATCAAAGGTGGCGATTACAGGGCACGTGAAGGGAATGTGCATCGTTTAGCAGAAGTTAGTGGAAACATAATTGACCAATGTGTAGCTCAGGGAGTTCCGTTTGCTCGTGAATACGGAGGGTATTTGAGCAATCGTTCTTTTGGTGGAACACAAGTACAGCGTACATTTTATGCAGCAGGTCAAACCGGGCAACAATTATTATTAGGTGCTTATAGTTCGTTAGAAAGACAAGTTGGAATTGGTACCGTAAAAATGTACTCTCGCCATGAAATGCTAGAAGTAGTTACTATTGATGGGAAAGCAAGAGGAATCATAGCACGAGATTTAGTTTCGGGCAAATTGGAAAGACACTTTGGACACGCAGTATTATTGTGTACGGGTGGTTACGGAAACGTATTTTTTCTTTCTACGAATGCCATGGGATCTAACGTTACAGCAGCATGGAAAGCGCACAAAAAAGGTGCATTCTTTGGCAACCCTTGCTTTACACAAATTCACCCCACATGTATTCCGGTTTCAGGAGATCATCAGTCTAAGCTAACATTGATGAGCGAATCACTAAGAAATGACGGACGTATTTGGGTTCCGAAAAAACAAAACGACACTCGCAAAGCCAACGAAATACCTGAAGAAGAAAGAGATTATTACTTAGAACGCAGATACCCAGCCTTTGGAAACCTAGTACCTCGGGATGTTGCATCTCGTGCTGCGAAAGAAAGATGTGATGCAGGTTATGGAGTAGGTGCTTCTAAAATGGCTGTTTACTTAGATTATGCAGCCGCAATAGAGCGCTATGGAAAAACAAAAGCAAATCAATTAAACCTGCACAACCCGGATGCCGCAACAATAAAGAAACTTGGGAAAGATGTTGTACAAGAAAAATACGGCAACTTATTTGAGATGTACGAGAAAATTACAGGAGAAAATCCATATGAGGTTCCTATGAGAATTTATCCAGCAGTGCATTATACGATGGGCGGACTTTGGGTTGATTACGAATTGATGACTACCGTTCCTGGCTTATATGCGCTGGGAGAGGCTAATTTCTCCGACCACGGAGCTAATCGCCTTGGAGCATCAGCGTTAATGCAAGGTTTAGCCGATGGTTATTTTGTAATCCCTTACACAATTGGAAATTATTTGTCTGCAGAAATTCGCACAAAAGCAATCAGCACGGATCACGAAGCGTTTGTAGAAGCGGAAAAGAAAGTACAAGAAACATTAAACAAACTAATCAATAACAAAGGCACTAAATCGGTAGATTATTTCCACAAAAAATTAGGAAAAATAATGTGGGATAAATGCGGAATGGCTCGTAATGAGAAGGGGCTTAAAGAAGCTATTCAAGAGATTAAACAATTGAGAGAGGAGTTTTGGAAAGAGGTACGTGTGCCTGGATCAACAGACGAATTGAATCCGGAATTAGAGAAAGCCGGCAGAGTAGCTGATTTTATTGAGCTAGGAGAATTGATGTGTATGGATGCCTTAAATAGAGAAGAATCATGCGGAGGACATTTTAGAGAAGAGCATCAAACAGAAGAAGGAGAAGCTTTGCGCCATGACGAAAAATTCATGTACGTGGCTGCATGGGAAAACAAAGGAAACAATACATGGGAGCTTCATAAAGAAGAATTGAATTATGAAGTAGTACACCCAAGTCAAAGAAGCTATAAGTAATTTGAAGGATTAAAAATAGAATATTATGGGATCAGGAAACGGACAATTATTGAACCTAACTTTAAAAGTTTGGAAACAAAAAAACGCAAAAGCACCAGGAAGCTTTGAAACATACGATCTAAAGGGCATTTCAACCGACATGTCCTTTTTGGAGATGTTTGATGTACTAAACGAAAAGCTTATAAACGAAGGGAAAGAGCCTATTGCATTTGACCACGATTGCCGTGAAGGTATTTGTGGAATGTGTAGTATGTATATAAATGGTCGTGCTCATGGTCCAATGGATGCTACCACCACTTGCCAATTGCACATGCGCCATTTTAAAGATGGAGAAACAATAACCGTGGAGCCATGGAGAGCCTCTGCATTTCCTGTATTAAAAGATTTGGTTGTCGATAGAAGTGCGTTTGATAGAGTTATTGCAGCTGGTGGATTTATCTCCGTAAATACCGGCAACGCAAAAGACGCCAATAATATTCCGGTTCCAAAACCTGATGCTGATAAATCATTTGCTGCTGCCGCTTGCATTGGCTGTGGTGCTTGTGTGGCTGCTTGCAAAAACTCTTCTGCAATGCTATTTGTTTCTGCTAAAGTTTCTCAGTTGGCATTATTGCCACAAGGTAAGGTAGAAGCTCAAGACCGTGTTTTAAACATGGTAAAACAAATGGACGAAGAAGGCTTTGGAAGCTGTACAAACACAGGTGCTTGTGAAGCAGAATGCCCTAAAGAAATTTCTTTGGAAAACATTGCACGTATGAATAGAGAGTATATTTTAGCTAATGTGACTAAGTAAACTCTGCCGCTAAAGCACCCCGTTTTTTCTTCTTTAATTGCTTAGTAATGTCATTCAAGGGATTATTTAAACCTAAAACAACAGGTTTAAATAATCCCTTTTTAATTTGTTTGACATCATGAACTTTCTAACTCTAGCATCCTAAATACAAGAATTACTCTAGCACCAAACTTTAAGCTTTTCATAGTATGGCTTATATGTTCGAATAAGAACACAGCACCAAACCTCTCAATCCCTATTTTATTTAAAATGAATTAAAACAGACATAGAATTTGTTTGACTCCTTTCTTTCTGTTCAACTATACCCAACGCTTCACTCAACATCAATGGTATACAGGTAGGTTTTTTAACAGTCAATTAAAAAAAGCCTCGAATTCCGATTATATAAGATCTGAATTAGAGGACATCAAAAAATCAATAAAATTAATTTTCAGTTATAGGTTACTTTTCATTTCGCTTAGTGTAGTAGTAATAAACGAGCATACAAAACTAAACTAGTAAGACATACTATTATGGTAACAAGAAGAAGAATAAAACAATTTGCTGTATTCGCAGGATTATTTATCGCTTTATTCATTCATAAAGCAGCGGCCAATCAAAGAAATAGCCTTTTTTCGAACGTCACTATTGGATTAGGAGCAACGTACAACCTAAACACGAAAGCAAAAGGAGTTCTAGGTCGAATTGATACGGAGGTATTTCCTCGAACTAAATTAATTGCAGAGTACACCTATTTTCCAAAATATGTTAGCACTATACCAGAATATGAATCAGTAGGAATAAGCGAATACTATATACAGGGATTTCTTGCATTTAATATTATAGAATACAAAGGATTTAAAACGTTTATTGGGGCAGGAGGTTCGGCAAGTAAATGGATAAACAATAACGAATTTTCGAGGGCCGCCAGCAGAACAACAAATCTAAGTGGAGATGCTCTTTTGGGTGTACAACAGCAAATAAAAAAAATTAATCTGTTTAGCGAATTCCGTTACAATTTATTCTGGGGCGAATACCATATTCAGGCAGGAATTGGAATCTTTCTTTATCAAAAAAACAAATCATCAAAAAAGTCGCTTGCTGACGCAGTGGCGTGTCCAAAGTTTAATTTTTAATTTTTATTAACCAATCTAAAACTAATCAATTATGAAAACCAATCTAATTAAAAAAATGATACTAGCAGTTATAGTAGTAGCTGGAGTATATCTTGTGTCTTGCAACAAGGAAAGGCTTATAAGACCATCAATTCAAACGAGTAATCTTGAATCCTTTTTCAAAGCGAATGCAGCTCAACGACAAAGTTTCAGAATTCAAAACTCGCAATATCAATCTATAACAGGAAGTAAAGGAACTATTTTAACTTTTAGACCCAACACATTTGTAAATGCTAATGGATCGGCAGTTACCGGTGAAGTGGAAATTTTCTTGAGAGAAATTTATGATAAAGCGGATATGATTCTATCAAACAAACCTACAATGGCAACTGACGGAATTCTTGTTTCGGGTGGCGAGATATCTGTTGAAGCATTCCAAAATGGTAACGAATTAAAACTAGCACCGGGAATGACCATATCGGCTAGCTTTCCTAAAAACGGAACCGAATTACCAATGAAGTACTTTGATGGACAAGAAGAAGATGGGCAAGTTTTATGGACGCTTGGAGATACAACTATTACCGTACAAGACAGTTCGAATTATTGCATGCCTGCTTACTATTGTTTAGAACTAGAAGACGTTAACTGGGCAAATTGCGATTACTACTTTAACGACCCACGTCCGTTAACTGACATTGAAATTGAGGTGCCAGAAAACATGAACGATACAAACACCGCAGTATTCCTAGTTCCAGACAACGACAATATTGTAATTCGACTATATGAATTCAATAACGGAAAATTTTCTGTTGGCTGGGGTTATCAAGTACCGGTTGGACTTAAAGGGACCCTTGTGGCTATTTCTGAAATCAATGGCAATTTCTCTTCTGCATTCTTACATACTACAATTACGCAGAACCATTATCAATCCTTGGTATTTAGCCCAACCACGTTAGCACAGTTTACGTCCGACCTAAGTAATTTATAAACTAAGTAACCTGTTTTCTATAACAAGAAAAGGTTCCGGAATATACCGGAACCTTTTCTTGTTATAATTATTTCGTTGCGAACAACCGTGCTTAATGAGCAGCTCGCAATATGGTCTGTCTATTAAAATTTAAATGCAGCTCCAAGCGAAACAGTTGGTGCAAACAATGTACTTACCATCACGTTGTCTGTGTCTTTTGTTCTTATCGCTGATTCATTTGCAGCTTCTGATGTAGCATCAAATTTTCTATTGCCATTTATATCTTGATAGAAGATTTGTTTTTGCGCCAATGCATCTCTCACATTTAACTTCAACTCCAAATTTCCTTTCAAAAAGGATTTAGTAATTTGAAAATCTAGCATGTGTCTTGGATTCTCCCAAATATCTGGCTCATCAGTACTACCCACAACAAAAATTCTCTTCCCTACAAAATTATAAGAAACACTCACAGAAAATAGTTTTTCTAGGTCGTTGTACATAATCCCTGAATTTACAATTACCGGAGATTGTCCTTGCAAAGATCTATCAGCGGTTGCTCCATTTAAACTACTCACATCAACTTTCGATTTAATGTACGACACATTTGAAAAAAGTGTTGTGTTACTTAAAAAAGTAAATGAGTCTGTATTGCAAAGTGAACTTAATTTAAAGCGTAACTCTAGTTCCGCTCCAATATTAGTAGCGGATGCAACGTTAGCATAGGTAATGCTTCGTATCTGACTTCCAGTATTAGCAACTTGTTCAATTGGATTAATTATTTTCTTATAAAATCCGGTAACAGAAATTAACTGTCCTGCACCCGGGAATAGTTCATAACGAACATCGTAATTATGAATAGTAGATCGTGTAAGATTTGGATTTCCGCTTACCGCAAAATCTGTAATAAAATCATAGAAATTAAAATTGGCAAGCTCTCTAAATTCTGGACGAGAAACTGTTTTGTAATACGCTAAACGGATATTTGTTTTTTCAGTAACAGACCACACTGCATTTACAGAAGGAAGAATATCAATTGTTGTAGTATCTGCAACAATTGGGCTTCCAGAAATTGCATCAAAATTAGTGATTGCTTGTCGGTACGACTCCACGCGAGCTCCATAAATTAATCTGTACTTGTCTTTATATCTGGAATCTCCCATGATATAACCTGCATGTAAAATTGACTTTGCATTATAGCTATCCAAAGGCGTTGTAGCCTCCGATAATTTTAGTCCTCCATTATAGGGACTAGCGTTATTAGTAACACCCATACTCGATGAGCTAAACAATTGATCTTCTGACAATGAAAGCAAATCTGTATCAAATTTTATTAAATTACCCTTTCTATATTGTGTAAATCCAAGTAAGCGAGCCACGAACTCTCTGTTTCTAGCTTGGTTAAAGCCACCTATTTTAAATTCGTTCTTTAATTTTTTCACATCAACGTTGTAAGAAAAATCATATTTAGCACTGAATATTTGTTCTTTACTCGTGCTAAAAAACATACTTCCTGCACTGCTTGTTGTAATTGTGTTGGGCTGTATTTGAGCAAAATAAGGCTGTCCATCATCTTGCACACTTCCATATTTATTATATACCACTTTTCTAAGGTTCGGAATATTTCTTTTTATATCGCTGTAAGCGCCCACCCATTTCAATCGCAATTTAGATGCGCCCAAAAGATGGTCGCCAATAATTTGACCCGAGTAGATATTATTTTGCGTAAACCACCTTACCGATGATTTTTCCCAATTCTCTGCCATTGCATCATTCAACCCTTTACGCAATGTAACTTTGTCTTCGGAATTAATACTGTAAATATTTTTAATAGACACTTGGTTATTTTCATTTAGCTTATAAGACAAATTCCACAAAGCACTTGTCATAAGCGCATTTGAATATATAGAATCATTGTACTCTCTCGTTTTAATAATATCTACCGTTTGCTCTTCAAATTCTCTTCTAGTTGCAAAAGAGGTGTTAAAAGAATTGTTGTAAGTAACGGCAAATACACTTCCCGCTTCCTTTCCAAATACAGTACCTACATTAAATAACGAATACTGAAAATTAAACGAAGGCAATGCTTTTCTGTTTTCAATTCCCCAAGAATAATTCATCAATTTAGCATACTCTGCCCTATCATCGTTTGTAGCAGCCGCCATTTCTTTTGTTGTAGGCACATCTGATTTTAATGCTCTTGTACCATCGTCTATTCCTAACCAATCGTATTTTCCTCCATCATACGTCTTAAAATTATTGAACGTTGAAAATTTATTATAAGAAGCTCCAACAGAAATAGATTGACCAGATTTCTCTGGAATTGATTTTGTATTTATTTGAATAACACCTCCGGCAAAATCCCCTGGCAAATCAGGTGTAGCAGTTTTTACAATTACTAAATTATCCAAGAAATTAGAAGGGAATATATCGAATGCAAATGCACGTCTATCAGCTTCTGAGCTTGGCAATGGAGCTCCGTTAATATATGCTGCGTTATATCTATCATTCATACCACGTATAATAGCAAACTTATTGTCTTGAATGCTTGCTCCGCTAACACGCTTTATTACATCGCTTGTGCTTCTGTCTGGAGTTCTTTTGATACTTTCTGATGAAATACCATCCGATACTGTTGCACTGTTTTTTTGCAGGACAAGCAATGAATTTACAGATTCTTTATTCATTGTTGCTGTTACCACAACTTCACCCAAATCGGTTGAAGATTCTTCTATAGTTACATCAACAATTGTTGGCTGACCATTCTTAACTGATATTCCTTTAATTACTTTTACGTTGTACGAAATAAATTTCACAACAATTGTGTAGGTGCCTTCTTGTAAATTATTAATAGAGAATTTCCCGTCAAAATCGGTACTGGCTCCTGTTGTAGTGCCCTCAATAAGTACGTTTGCACCGGGTACGGTTTCTCCGGTTTCTACATCAACAACTTTCCCTTTAATAGATCCTTGCCCAAAAGACGCAACCGATGATAAAATAAAAAATGTTACAATGGTAAATAGCTTATTCATGTTATATTTATTTACCACAAAAGTTCTAATTTAAGGCAAACAGAACTTTACTAACGCGTTATTTCAATGTTAAGCCAAAAAGCTTAATGTTAAATTAATATTATGTAAATAGGGATGTTTATATTTGAAGCCCAGATACAGTTTAATCTTTTTAAATGAAGGCTCTTATAGTTGTAAATCCCATTTCAGGAGGAAAAGATAAATCTTTTGCAATTGACTTATTAAAAAACAAATTGCGTAAAGACATTGTTGCAGAATTCTTATTTTGGAATAAACAGGAAGACCGATTAGCTATTATTACTAGAATAAAAACGGGGGACGAACAATTAGTAATTGCGGCTGGAGGCGATGGCACTATTAATCAAGTGGCGCAAGCTGTTGTTAATTCTGGAAAAACACTAGGCATTATTCCGCTTGGCTCAGGCAATGGATTAGCTAGACATTTACAAATACCATTAAATGTTACGAAGGCGATTGAATTAATTAATGACCTTACATCAAAAAAAATTGACACTTGTACCATAAACGGCATTTTTTTTATGTGTACTGCAGGTATTGGGTTTGATGCGCATATAGGAAAACTGTTTGCAGAAGCCAAAACTCGCGGACTAAAAACGTATGTCAAACTGATTGCACAAGAATTATTCAGCTACAAACCTCAGGAATATATCCTGCACAGCGATGGAGATACAAGAAAAGTAAGTGCATTTTTAATTACTATAGCAAATGCTTCGCAATATGGGAACAATGCTTTTGTTGCGCCACAAGCAGTTATAGATGATGGCAAACTAGACATTTGTGTTCTTAAGCCATTCAAATGGTGGAATATTCCTAGTTTAATTATACGTGTATTCAACAAAACATTTAACACATCTAAATTCGTTGAAACATTTACTACCACTAAAATTTCTATTACTAGGCACACAGCAGGTGCTATTCATTTTGATGGCGAGCCTGGTTTTGCAGAAAAAGAAATTACATGTGAAGTAAATCATAAATCCATAAATGTAATTACAGGGTTTATTTAATTTGAAAATTCAACACTTTAATTCCATTCAAATAAGCAGTAAGCTCATCTCCTATTACAACAGGCGCAACGCCTTCTGGAGTTCCCGTAAAAATCAAATCGCCCGTTTTTAGTGTAACAAACTTAGACACAAAGGCAATTATTTTATCGATACCAAACAACATGTCCTGGGTATTTCCCTTTTGAACTACCGAATCATTTTTTGTTAGACTAAAATCAATGCTATCTAATTTCCCTAACTCTGCTTTTCTAATGAATTTGCCAATTGGAGCAGAGCCATCAAAGGCTTTTGCTTTTTCCCATGGCAAGCCTTTTTGCTTGCAAATTTCTTGCAAATCTCGTGCAGTAAAATCTATACCAACCGTAATTTCATCGTAGTATTTATGCGAAAACTTTTCTTCAATATGCTTGCCTGGTTTAGATATTTTCACAACCACCTCTAACTCGTGATGTATTTCTTTAGAAAAATCGGGGTAGTAAAACGGCTGATTATCTTTTAGGAGAGCCGTATCTGGCTTCATAAAAAAAACAGGTTCTACAGGAACTTCGCTTTTCATTTCTTTTGCGTGATTAACATAATTACGACCGATGCAAATTATCTTCATTTCTATTATTTTATATGTTTTACTACAAACAACTTATACTTGGATCACAAATTATATTTCAATTTATCGGTAAATAAATAAGATAAAGTTAGAAAAAAGTAGAGTATTGAATCCTTCTATCTATTTTTACGCTAAGCACTTTTACAAAAGATTGTATAGTTAGCAAAGAAAGAATCTAAACTACTGCAAACAAAGTTAAATATACATTATGTATATGTTAGACTTATTCATTTAACACAAATAACACTTGATTATTTTAGAAATAACTGTTACTTTATAGTCGAAACACTTAGACCCCGAAAAAGGAATAAGCTAATTACCTCTTTTTATGAATAACATTACACGCATATTTCTTGTAACATTATCTTGCTTTTTAGCATTTATAGGCAGCGCAATTGCTCAAGACAAATCATCTTACAAATGGATTCCCGATTCAAAAAACGACAACGGAAATTTCACGGTTAATGTTGCGAATGCAGTGCCGGTACCAGCCTGTACAGTTGTTGCAGAAATGGCGGTAACAGGAGTAGTTGGATCGGATGGTCCATTTACTTACAAGTGGAGTAATGGGGCAACAACCGCAAAAGCATTACTTTCTACTTCAGAATTAAATCATTTTGTTGTTGTAACAAATAAATATGGCAAATCAGTAAAAAAGAATATTCAACTTCAGCTATTAGCAGCACTAACAGCAACTATTGTTACCACTTCTGTAACTCCCTGCTTTGGGGGTACTAATGGAACCGCTTGTGTGAATGTTAGTGGTGGCACCCCTCCTTATAGCTATAGTTGGAGCAATGGAGTTACTGCCTCTGGGTCCTTTACCACCCACTGTATTACTAATTTAACCGCTGGCACCTACACTGTTGTGGTACGCGATTCTAGCAACTGTGTGGCAGGTATTAGTGGGTCGGGTGTAGTAAGTCAACCCGACATAGTTGCAGTTACAATTACCAATAGTGTTTCAGCCTGCACAGGAACTACCAATGGCGTTGCGACTGCTTCGGTTACAGGTGGCACACCGCCTTACACGTATCTATGGAGCAATGGCGTTACAACTTCAGGGAATTCAGGATTATCATTAGGGGTGTATTCTATTACCGTTAATGACAGCAGGGGCTGCTCAGCAACAAAGTCTACAACAATTACAGCATCCGGAGGGCCAATTGCGAGTATTACCAACACAGTAACTTCCTGCACCGGCACTAGCAATGGCGTTGCCACAGTCTCCATTACAAATGGAACATCTCCCTATACTTATTTATGGAGTAACGGTAGAACGGTTGCTAGCAATACAGGGCTTTCTACTGGGGTTTACACAATAACAGTTACTGACAATAGAGGTTGTACAACCACAGAAAGTACCACTATTACTATATCTGGCGGCCCTGTCGCAACAATTACAAACAGTGTGTCCTCATGTACCGGCACAACCAACGGTGTAGCTACTGCATCTGTAACAAACGGAACATCACCTTACACCTATTTGTGGAGTAATGGTAGAACTGTTGCTAGCAATACAGGGCTTTCCACCGGGGTTTATACATTAACAGTTACTGACGACAGAGGGTGTTCATCTGTTGCAAGCACTACCATAATTGGTTCTGGAGCACCTATCGCTACTATCACCAACAGTGTGTCTTCCTGTACAGGAACAACAAATGGTGTGGCAACAGCTTCTGTAACGAATGGAACCTCGCCTTATACCTATTTGTGGAGCAATGGCAGGACTGTCGCTAGCAACACAGGGCTTTCTACCGGGGTTTATACATTAACAGTTACTGACAATATTGGTTGTACAGCTGTTGTAAGCTCTACCATTACAGGATCCGGAGCACCTATCGCAACAATTACAAACAGTGTGTCTTCGTGTATCGGAACAACAAATGGTGTAGCTACTGCTTCTATCACAAACGGAACATCACCTTTCACCTATTTGTGGAGTAATGGTAGAACTGTTGCTAGCAATACAGGATTGAGCACTGGCGTTTTCACATTAACTGTTACTGATAATAGAGGGTGTACTACTGTAGCCACTACTACTATTACAGGTTCCGGAGCACCTGTGGCTACTATTACAAATAGTGTATCATCATGTACAGGTAATTCGAACGGGGTCGCAACAGCTTCTATAACAAATGGAACATCGCCTTATACCTACTTGTGGAGCAATGGCAGAACGGTCGCTAGCAACACAGGCCTTTCTACCGGGGTTTATACATTAACAGTTACTGATAATATTGGCTGTACAGCTGTTGTAAGTACTACCATTACCGGTTCCGGAGCGCCTATCGCAACTATTACAAATAGCGTTTCTTCTTGTACCGGCACAACAAATGGTGTGGCGACTGCTTCTGTAACAAATGGAACTTCGCCTTATACGTACTTGTGGAGCAATGGCAGAACGGTCGCTAGCAATACAGGACTTTCCACGGGAGTTTACACATTAACAGTTACTGACAATATTGGTTGTACAGCTGTTGTAAGCACTACCATTACAGGATCCGGAGCGCCTATTGCAACTATTACAAATAGTGTATCATCATGTACGGGTAATTCGAACGGTGTAGCTACTGCTTCTGTAACAAATGGAACTTCGCCCTATACCTACTTGTGGAGCAATGGCAGAACTGTTGCTAGCAATACAGGATTGAGCACTGGAGTTTACACAGTAACAGTGACTGACAACATTGGTTGCACAGCTGTTGTAAGTACTACCATTACAGGTTCTGGAGCACCTGTCGCTACTATTACAAATAGTGTATCATCATGTACGGGTAATTCGAACGGTGTAGCTACTGCTTCTGTAACAAATGGAACTTCGCCCTATACCTACTTGTGGAGCAATGGCAGAACTGTCGCTAGTAATACTGGTCTTTCCACGGGAGTTTACACATTAACAGTTACTGATACTAGAGGGTGTACTACTGTCACTACTACTACCATTACTGGTTCCGGAGCGCCTATCGCCACTATTACAAATAGTGTTTCTTCGTGCACTGGTAATTCAAATGGTGTAGCCACTGCTTCTGTAACAAACGGAACTTCGCCTTATATCTATTTATGGAGCAATGGCAGAACTGTCTCTAGTAATACTGGCCTTTCCACGGGAGTTTACACATTAACAGTTACTGACAACATTGGCTGTACAGCTGTTTTAAGCACTACCATTACAGGTTCTGGAGCACCTATCGCAACTATTACAAATAGCGTGTCCTCTTGTACTGGAAATTCAAACGGTGTAGCCACTGCTTCTGTAACAAATGGAACTTCGCCCTATACCTACTTGTGGAGCAATGGCAGAACTGTCGCTAGTAATACAGGACTTTCTACAGGTGTTTATACGTTAACAGTTACTGACAATATTGGCTGTACAGCTGTTGTAAGCACTACCATTACAGGATCCGGAGCACCTATCGCAACTATTACAAACAGCGTTTCCTCTTGTACTGGAAATTCAAACGGTGTAGCCACTGCTTCTGTAACAAATGGAACTTCGCCTTATACATATTTATGGAGTAATGGCAGAACTGTCGCTAGCAATACAGGATT